>CAIWTR010000257.1 GCA_903915615.1 uncultured Armatimonadota bacterium | reverse complement strand
GTTTCCTTGGATGATGACATCGATGGCGGATTTGACCTAACGCTTCGTGGACTGACGATGTTGTGCAAGACGGAAGCTGCACTCCACCATGAGTACGCATTTGCTGATCGTGCGGTAGCCTTGGGAGTTCCAGCCACCAAGTTGGATAAGGCTCAGGTCCAGGCATTGGATCCTGCATTGGATGTAGATGTTGCAGGTGGTGTCTACTTTCCAAAGGATGCTCATCTCTCACCAGACAAGCTCCTTCATACGCTACATTCCTACTTGCTCGCCAAAGGTGTCACCTTTCACTGGAGTACTCGGGTTGAAGCGATAAAGACTTCCACGTCCGGGGTCAGTGTCCACACGGAGTCATTACAGTTGAGTGCCGGCAAAGTGGTCATCGCTGGTGGAACCTGGAGTCCGCACCTCACGGAGTCACTCGGTGTCCGAATGCCGATGCAAGGTGGTAAGGGCTATAGCTTTGTCATCGACAACCCAGTTCAGCTTCCTGAAATCTGCTCCATTCTGGTCGAAGCACGAGTAGCCGTGACTCCCATGGGTGGTCGATTGCGTATCGGTGGCACAATGGAAATCGCCGGCGATGACCTTACCGTCAATCAGAATCGGGTTAACGGTATTCGGAAATCCGTACAACAGTTCTTTCCTGCATATCGTGACAAGTTGGATGCTTTGGTACCTGTTTGGAGTGGCCTACGCCCATGTTCACCAGATGGCTTACCTTACATCGGAGAGCTGGATACGAAGAACGTCGTTGTTGCGACTGGCCATTCGATGATGGGGCTTTCCCTTGGTCCCGTAACAGGTGAGCTCGTCATGAATATCGTAACCGGGACGCCAACCAGATTTGATATCCATCAGCTGAAGCCAGACCGTTGGGGATAATTCTGTATTAGAACAGCTGCTTGAAAACATAGTTCTCAAAACAAAAACACTCAGTTCCGAAATCGGCCTGAGTGTTTTGTTGTTGTGCTTCGCTGGAAATGTCTATCCGCTGTGGAGGATGTTCATTACATCACCATCCTGCACGATGTAATCCTTACCCTCGGTTCGTACCCAGCCTCGATCACGTGCATGCGGAATCGAGCCTGCTTCCACAAGCTTGTCCCAGCTGATAACTTCAGCCCGGATGAACCCATGTTCGAGGTCGGTGTGAATAACACCAGCGGCTGCAGGCGCTTTGTCACCGGCAACGATTGTCCAAGCTCTGGTTTCCTTTTCACCAGCGGTGATAAAGGTTCGCAGGCCAAGCACTTGGTAACCGATTCTGATCAGACGGTTTAGACCGGGTTCATGCAAATCAAGGCTTTCCAGGTATTCCATTGCTTCATCGGCATCAAGCTCTGAAAGCTCAGCTTCAATCTTTGCGCAAATAACACAGATATCTGCGTTCTCAGTCTTTGCATATTCGCGAAGTGCTGCCACATGTGGGTTGTTACCGCCATCTGGTAGATCTTCTTCTGCCACATTCGCGACATAGATGACCGGTTTGGCAGTAAGGAGACGAAGTTCTTTGTGAGCACGCGCGAGGACGACTGGGTCGTGAAAGGTGAATGTGCGTGCAGGCAGAGCTTCGTTCAAGTGAGGCAAGAGACCTTCAACAACCTCAAGAAGTTCCTTGTCTTCCTTGACCGTCTTTGCGTTTTTACGGATTCGGTCAACGCGCTTTTCGAGCGTTTGCAGGTCAGAAAGAGCAAGCTCGGTATTGATGGCAAGGAGGTCATCCATGGCATCGACGCGGCCTTCGACGTGAACAATATTGTCATCAACAAAACAGCGGACAACGTGCGCAACGGCAGAGACTTCCCGAATATTCCCTAAAAACTGATTCCCAAGTCCCTCACCTTTGTGTGCGCCACGAACGAGACCGGCAATGTCGACGAATTCGACGCTCGTTGGAATAATCTGTGGGAGTCGATCACCTTTTGCGTATAGCTTTTGAAGGGGTTGAAGGCGCGCATCCGGCACCGCAACCACACCTACATTTTTGTCAATCGTCGCAAATGGATAGTTGGCAGCCAGTGCACCAGCCTTCGTAATTGCATTGAAGAGTGTTGACTTACCAACATTTGGAAGTCCTACGATACCGATGCCTAATGCCAAATTTGTATCCTCCGGAGTTTCTATTCTATCAAGTCACACCGGAGGATATTTTTTCTCGTGATTGGCAATATCGACTTGGAAATGTTTTTCCAATCGAACCAACTGGGCCCATCGCTGGTGTTAGTGGTGGCGTAAGACCAGCACCGAGCATGGGGCATCAATGGCTAATGACAAGCTTGTTGAACCAAGTGTCAATCGCTCAAGCATTGAGTGGCCCTTTGCACAAACGATGATGACATCGGCGTTCGTTTCTTCTGCGACCTGCCGAATTGCCGATGCTGGTGATCCCACAAGGACGGAAGCGTGCGTTTTGGGGCTGATTAACTTTAGCCGCTTGGCCACAGATGTTGTCCGAACGGAGATAGCATCCCGGACGGTATCCGCCGCGTTGATACCTGTCACTCCGATATCTGCGGCTCGAGACCGCAGGAGAGTGTCTTCGTAGGCTGTCACAACAGAGATACTTTCAATTCCCCGCGGGCTCCATCCGATGAACTGCTCGATGCATGTGTTTGCATATTCGGAATGGTCTGTACCAAGAACGATGCGGAGCTTTCCAGTCTGATGTCGAGGGCGTCCAATCAGGACACTCTGATGCGCATTGTTTGTTACATTTCGTGCAACAGAGCCTGTTAGCAGTGACTCAATAGCTGAGTTCGTCGAAGCACAGACAGCAACCAGCTGTGTCGCATTTGCATCGGCAAAGTGAAGGAGCTCATATGCGGGAGCGCCATCGAGCACGTGCACGCCAACTTGATTTACGGTATCTCCAGCCGCAATCATGCCTTGTGACAGAGACTCCATAAAACTGAGAGCTGCAGCCGCCTCGTTTTCGCTATTCCACATCACAGCTTCGGCTGCTGTAACAACTTCGGTTGGGAATCCCGCGACTACCAGTGGCGCAATGATGTGGACTAAGTCCAATTTTAAGCCAGGGAAACCAAGGTCTGTCAGGATTTGGAGGGACTGAGGAGGTTCAGCACCAGACGTTTCAGCAATTCCAACGAGAACATTCATCTGTTTGCTCCTATGCACAAATGGAATACTAATTTGCGCACATTGCGGACACAGCACTTGCTCCCGACCATTCAGGTTTTGTACCCACCATCCGGCGGGCAGCGTTGATCGTCCAGATTTTGAACGTCCAATGACACTGCAGTGATGGCAGGTTACAAGTGATGTAGACAAATTGTGCACGCTTGAGTATCTGTCATCAAGCTGCAAAGTTCATCTGCCAGATGATGTATTCGGGTTACTCGACCAGACCGTTTCTGACAGCCCAGACTGCGGCTTGAGCACGATCAGAAACGCCAAGTTTTCGAAGAATGTGCTCGACATGGGATTTGACAGTGCCATCACTGATGAACAACAGGCCAGCAATTTCTTTATTGGATAATCCTGTTGTCACAAGCCGTAGTACTTCTTCCTCGCGAACCGTTAGCGGTTCTGGAATATCCATTTTCGCACCCGTCAGCGGACCGGTTGAGCGCAGTGCACGTAGGAAGTCATCACGATTCAGGGTGGAATCACCCGCTAGAACCGCACGCATCGTTGCCAGCAGCTCATCCCGTTCGACGCCTTTGAGGAGGTATCCTGCAGCACCACCAGCAAGTGCCCGCGCAACGAATGTCGGATTCTCGTAGGTTGTCAACAGAATAACAGGAAGCATGGGGAAGAGTGCTTTAACCTGCGTCAATGCCACCAAGCCATCTGTTTTCGGCATGCGGATGTCCATCAGGAGTAGATCGGCTTCGTGTTCCTTGGCCAACGGGACAGCATCTTGTCCATCTACACCTTCTGCAATAATGTCAAACTCTGTCCCGGACAGCAAACTACGAAGGCCTCCACGCCAGATCGCGTGATCATCAATGATAATGACTCGTACCTGATTCATGACTTGGCTCTCACTTTCATTCCGGGCGTCCGTTCTGGGATGCCTCTCACGATATTCCTAATGATGTTGGAATAGCATCTGGGAACAATCGAATGCGAATGGTCGTTCCTGTCGCACTGTCCGACTCGATTCGAAACGAACCTCCAAACAGCTGTGTGCGTTCCCGCATGTTTTGTAGTCCGATGTGTTCGAACGACTGGTGAACGGCATTGACATCAAAACCAGATCCATTATCTATGACAATCAGTGTTACAGACCTGCGGTCATTTTGAGTAACTTGCTCAACATTTACATCCACGGCTGTCGCACTGGCATGTTTACGTACGTTGTTCAGTGCTTCCTGAACGAGACGATAAATGGACACTGCGAGCATGGGATGAAGGTCATCATCCTGCACATTTGTGGAGAAGTTTGTCGTATCCCACCCTGCTCTGGCTTGTTCTTCATCAATCAACTGCCCAATTGCGGCGACAAACCCCATATCCTCAAGCTCAAGTACCCGCATTCGCTTGATCAGGTTCCGGCACTCAATTCCAGCATCGCGGAGGTACTTGGTAGCGATCTCTAAGTCTGGATCAGACTTTGTCGATGTTCGGGCACAGTACGAGTCCAGATGAGCACGAGCTGCGAACACAAGCTGTGTCAGCGAATCGTGGAGGTCGGCGGCGGTTGCCTTACGCTCTTCCTCCTGTGCGGTTAGCAGGCGATGTGACAACGCTTGCTGACGCCTAACCATTTGGAGATTTCGAATCCCAACACAAAGCTGTAGACGGAGGGCATCGATGAGGATTTCATCTTCCTCCGAAAATCCCCCCTCTTTTTCCGTGAGGTAGAGAGAACCAAGACACACACCGCCGTGACAGAGAGGAACGCCGAGAAACGACTTCATTGGTGGGTGGTTTGGCGGAAATCCAACGCTTGATGGGTGTTCACTGATGTCATCGAGTCTGAGCGGCGTTTGTCTATTGATCAGGAATCCCAGCAGACCAATCCCTTTGGGCTTGTTTGGCAGGAGGAGCTTGGCTTCTTCGGACATTCCGGAAACAACAAACTCATCCAAGCCAGTGCCTTCGGCGTTCGCCACGCCAATCGCGGCGTAGCGTGCTCCTACAAGACGACACGCTGTGTCAGCAAGATGCTCAAGCGCATCGACACCGGTTGAACTTGCCAGAATGTCAGCGGCTGCGCGGGTTGCCGCTGAAAAAAGCTCGGCGGCATTTACGGGCGATTTGTCAGGCAGACTCAAAACTGTTCCGGGCGAAGGAGAGGGAAGAAGAGGACATCGCGAATCGATGCCGCCCCAGTAAAGATCATCGCAACGCGATCGATTCCCATCCCAAATCCACCAGTTGGAGGCATTCCGTAAGACAATGCACGGAGGAAGTCCTCGTCCATTGGCTGGGCTTCCACATTTCCACTTGCCTTCTGCTCGACCTGGTTCAGGAAGCGCTCCCGTTGGTCCACAGGATCGTTGATTTCAGAGAAGGCATTTCCAATCTCTTGACGCAGGATATAGCTTTCAAAACGCCGGGTAAGCGCTGGGTTACCAGGGCATTTACGCGCAAGGGGGCTTGTCTCGAGCGGGAAATCGGTAATGAACGTCGGTTGGATAAGCTTTGGCTGCGTAAACTGTTCGTGGATTTTTTCGATGATTCCGCCGACGGTTGTTTCTTTGGATGCATCAATTCCAACAGATTCCATCGCGGCCTTTGCAGATTCCAGTGTTTCAAATGCACTTGCTGGAATTCCGGCATTGATGGCAATCCCTTCGAGCATCGGTAAGCGAACCCATGGCTTCGAGAAATCAATCTCTGTGCCATCCTGGGTCGTAAGGATGTCCGAGCCATAAAGCGTATTGCAGATGTGGCGGAACAATCGCTCAACGAGGTCCATCATGCCATCGAGGTCGGTGTATGCCTCGTAAAGCTCAAGCAGGGAGAACTCGGGGTTATGCCGAGTGCTGATGCCTTCATTACGGAAGACGCGGCCGATTTCGTAGACCTTATCAATGCCACCTACGATAAGACGCTTAAGATGAAGCTCCAATGCGATGCGCAGTGTGAGGTCAATGTCAAGCGCATTGTGATGCGTCTTGAAGGGGCGTGCGTGCGCACCACCAGCTTCAAGGTGCAACACAGGTGTTTCGACTTCAAGGTAGCCATCGGTGTCAAGATATTCGCGAATAGCCCGTGTGATTTTCACACGCTGTAGGAGAACCGTTCTGGCTTCTTGGTTAACAAAGAGGTCACAGTAACGCATCCGGTAGCGGGTTTCGGCATCCTGTAGGTGCTCAGCACGCTTGATCACACCTTCTGGTGTCCGGTATTCCTTGCCTAGAACCGCACCCGCATCCGCAAGCGCTTTGGCAAGGGGAGTAACCTGAACAGCCTTGACGGCGAGGTCACCTTTCTTCGTCGCAAAAATGATGCCTTTGACACCGACGAAGTCACCCAGATCGAGGTTTGTCTTCAGGATGTCAATAGTGCCTTCATCGAGGACTTCTTTATCTAGATAAATCTGGCCACGGCCAGAGCCATCCATGATGTCAAAGAAGTTTCCACGCTGTGAGACGATTCGACCGGCGACGGATACCTCGCTACCGATTTCATCCGATCCAGCCTGCCGAACAGCAGCGATCGCGTGTGTTCTCTCATAGCGCTCCGGTGCAAATGGATCCAGTCCAGCAGCCGCGAGGCGGTCTCGTTTTTCAAGGCGAAGAGGGTCAAGGTGCATAACGGGTCATTATACCGATGCACACCGGGTGGGAGAGGGCTTGAGGTAACATGAATGTAAATTAACGGTTCGCAAGTGAGGTTCGGATGTCGCTTAGGTTAGGATTACCCAAAGGAAGTCTTCAGGACGCCACGTTTTCATTGTTTGCTAAAGCTGGCTGGAACATCCGGGTCGATTCTAGGTCGTATCAACCAGTCGTGGATGACGCATCGCTGAGTATCACGCTCATCAGGCCACAGGAGCTCCCTCGTTACCTCGAAGATGGAATCATCGATGCGGGGCTTACCGGCAAGGACTGGATTGAGGACTGCGGCGCCGATGTTCACGAAATCTGTGAGCTGGCCTATTCAAAGGCAACGCGTAATCCGATTCGCGTCGTTTTGGCTGCTGGTCAAAATGACGGTGTGGAGTCGATCAAGGACCTTGAGGGGAAACGGATCGCCACCGAATACGTCCAGCTGACTGAGCGCTATCTGGCCAAACACGGGGTGAGCGCCAAGGTCGAGTTTTCTTGGGGTGCGTGTGAAGTCAAGGTCCCAGCGCTCGCCGATGCCATTGTCGTCAACACAGAAACTGGATCTAGTTTACGCGCGCACAACTTGCGTATTGTTGACACGCTATTGACATCGACAACCCGCTTTGTCTGTAACCACGCATCTTGGGCTGATGATGTCAAGCGTGGACAGATTGAGAACATGGCGATGCTTTTGACGGGTGCGCTCCGTGCCGGTGAGCTTGTTGGTCTCAAAATGAATGTTTCTGAGTCTAATTTGCAACGCGTCGTTGATCAGTTGCCAGCGCTTCGCAAACCGACTGTATCGCCACTCTACGGTGACTCTGGATTTGCACTCGAAATTATTGTCGAGGATAAAACCAGCCGCGACCTTATTCCCCGCCTCAAGCGCGCCGGTGCTGAGGGGATTGTCGAATATAGCCTGTCCAAGGTCGTTCATTAGTGACCCATGCATCCGAGCTGGTTGTTCTGCTAGTTGTTTTTGCTGGAGCCCATCTTGGTGCAGCGGCAGCTCGGATTGCAAAGTTACCTAGTGTTGTAGGTGAGTTACTGATAGGGGTGTTACTGGGTTCATCCTGTCTTGGGTGGATTCAGCCAGGTCCAGTTCTTTCTACACTTTCGACCATCGGGGCAACATTTTTACTGTTCACTGTAGGTCTTGAATCACCCCTGAAGCGCCTCCTCAGTGTTGGTAAGCTTGGGTCAAGCGTCGCAGTCTTTGGTGTCATCGTTCCGTTTGTTGCCGCATATCTTCTCGTGCGTTCGAATGGAGCCGGGACAACTAATCATCTCTACATCGCTTGTTGCTTTATCGCGACATCTGCCGGGATAACGGCGCGTGTTCTCCATGATGAGGGAGCACTCGGTCTGTTGGAGTCAAAAGTAATTCTTGCGGCCGCAGTGATCGATGATGTGCTGGCGATGCTGATTCTCGTGGGCGTAAGTGCGCTTGCTGCCGGTGGGGCATCCCCAATGGCCCTTATCCTTCCATTTGCCGAGGCAGGGCTCTTCCTAACGCTCACCATTGCTGTCGGCCCCCTCATCGTGAAGCGACTATCACGAAGCAACACGGGGATTGGACCGCTGAGTCCTTTCGTGATGGCAATGGTTTTGTGTCTTGGGCTTGCGGTAACAGCTGAAATGACTGGCCTTGCCGCCATCGTAGGAGCGTTTCTCGCAGGAATGCTCTTCGCGGATCATCCGCAAAGCAAAGAAATCGAGAAACAGGTTCAACCACTCCTTGTGTTTCTCACGCCATTTTTCTTTGTGCTTACAGGCGCGATGGTCGATTTGCGAAGCATTTCCAGTATCCAAGCGGCTCTGTTGCTCGCGGTTTACGTTGTGGTTGCCGTGGTCAGCAAATTGGTCGGCTCGGGGTTTGCAGCGGCACCGCTGGGCGTTCGTTCTGCGATGATTATCGGTGTGGGAATGGTCCCGCGTGGGGAAGTTGGAGTTATCATTGC
>CAIWTR010000256.1 GCA_903915615.1 uncultured Armatimonadota bacterium | reverse complement strand
TAAACCTGGTACGGTCGGGTCTATCGCACGGCTTCGTGCTGCTCTGTCGCCAAAGAGCCAATCTGTTTTCGCAAGCTACAAAGGCTATATCAAACGTCACAACAAGCGCCTCTCCGATGCACAGGCAGACCAGATCACGTACGGAATCCTACGTTTTTCGGAAGAATACGACCTCGATCCACGGCTCGCGGTGGCAACCGTTGTTGCGGAAAGCGACTTTCGCATCACGGAGACCAGCCACAAAGGGGCCATGGGACTCATTCAACTGATGCCCGATGAGGTCAAGCGGTTACGCCTTTCAAATCCCTATGATCCTGTGCAGAATCTGGCTGGCGGCATCTATCTCATCAAGGAACGCCTCAACAAGTACAGCAAGTCAAATGATTTTGACAAGGCTAGTGACAACCACCTAGCACTGGCCCTCGCGAGCTACAACGCTGGCATGGGCGCCGTACGCCGCTGGGGAGGTATCCCGCCGTATAGGGAAACCCAAGGGTACGTTCGGAAGATTATGAAACTCTATCGGGAACTCTGCAGTGGGGATAGCCGCTGAGCAACCTGTAGACTGATGGCTGTGATAGTGGATTTCCCTGTCAACAAAATGCTCACTAAGGATGCCAGCGATGTCGCTCTTTACCCCACAAAAGTCTGATAGGTTTACATTTGGTCTCTGGACGTTGCAAAACAACGGACGCGACCCGTTTGGCGAGCCAACCCGCCCAGGATATGACCCGCTGACGATGCTCGACAAGCTCGCAGATCTCGGCGTCTACGGCGTCAACCTCCACGACCATGACCTCCTCGGATTTGGCAAATCCATCGCCGAGCAGGACAGCATCATCGCAGCATTCAAGCAGCGTCTAAACGACACTGGTCTGTGTGTCCCGATGGCAACCACGAATCTGTTCACGCACCCAATCTTCCGCGATGGTGCATTTACATCCAATGACCCCAAGGTGCGTGCTTTTGCGCTGCAGAAGACGATGCGCTCGATGGATGTCGGCAATGAGCTCGGAGCCAAGGTCTACGTCTTCTGGGGTGGTCGTGAAGGTGCCGAAGTGGATGCTGGCAAGGATGCAGTGGTTGCATCCAAGCGGATGCGTGAAGCCATGGACTTCCTCTGTGAATACTCCGTTGCGCAGGGATATGACTACAAGTTTGCACTTGAAGCGAAGCCAAATGAGCCACGTGGTGACATCTACATGCCGACCACCGGTGCCATGCTTGGCTTTATCGCAACCCTCAAGCATTCAGAGATGGTTGGCGTGAACCCAGAAGTCGCCCATGAAACCATCGCTGGTCTCAACTTCTACCACGCAGTCGCACAGGCACTCGAGGCCGGCAAGCTCTTCCACATCGACCTCAATGGCCAAAAGCCTGGTCGCTTTGATCAAGATCTTCGCTTCGGCCAAGAAGACGCCAAGAATGCATTCTTCCTCGTGCGGATGCTTGAGAACTACGGCTACAAGGGCTCGCTTCACTTCGATGCGCACCCACTGCGTACGGCATCCGATGATGCGGATATCCTTGGCTTCGTCAAGGGATGTATGCGTTCCTACCTCATCCTCAAGGAGAAGGCACGTATCTTCGATGCAGATCCTGTTGTGCAGGAGCTCCTCGCGCAGCTGAATCCGAGCTGTTCAGAATCCGAAGCACTCCTCGGAGAATACACACCAGAGCGTGCAAGTGCGATCCAGACACGGCAGTTCGATGTCGATGGCATCACGGCTCAGGCGCTGCCATACGAGCAGTTGGACCAACGCCTCTTTGATATACTGATGGGCATTCAGGACTAGGATTATCTCAATATGATTACCCTCTTGGTTGCCGCATTGGCATCAAATGTTGTCTCCCAGCCGTTAGTGGTTGCAGATCAGGTTACTGTTCAGCGACCACTCAGAGTCGTTGCTGGTGTTCTTCGCCCAACGGATGGCTCTGCAAACACAAATGCATCGTTTGGTGTGTCGTACGACTTCAAGAAGTCGACATCAAAACTCCCAACCATCACTGGCGCATACCTCGACTACTCGTGGCGTGATCGCTTAGTGAGCATTGGCGCTGGTCGTGATTCCGTCCGCCGTATTGGAGTCGGTGCACAAGTTCGCTCCTATGTCAGCAGCCCGGTGTCATCCGATCGCTTCTACTATGGCGGAGGCCTTGGTTTCTACTCGCTGCAAAGCGGAGGAACCAGCAGCCGTTTTGGTGCAAAGCTGTTGGTCGGCTATGAGCGTAATGATGGCTGGGGACTCGAATACGATGTCACATCTATCAACGAAGCACAAGGAATGAACTTCAGCGGTTCTCAGCTCCGCTTGGCGTATCGCTTCTAACGAACTGGTTTGTAAGTTACGAGAAAGCCTCCCGGATTCCGGGAGGCTTTTTACGTTCAGTCCACATTTGGCGGATCAGCCTACATCCCGAGTCCCTTGCCCCCGAGGAGCTTGCCAGCATTTAGGCCACTGTCTAGGGTGTCGATTTGGAAGGTTCCACGGTTGATATCGCTTGGGATGTCGATGTAGCGTTCGCGCAGGGCATTCAGCTGCTGATCAGCACCCTTCACGGCACCATCGGCCTGACCAGACATCGACTTGCTACCCTGCTCAGCCGTGAGCTCCGGTAACAAGGTGGCTGCATCGGCCGGGTTTTCCATAATCTTCTCCAACAATGTTGCAAGCTTTGCAATTTGTTGAAGATGCACGTTCATCGACTGCTGATACTGACCGGCAAGAGGCGCACAGGGATCTGGAGGACG
>CAIWTR010000255.1 GCA_903915615.1 uncultured Armatimonadota bacterium | reverse complement strand
TGCATAAAAAGTCTAAAGGCTTGCTGTTTACAAACCGCATCGCAGGTTCGGTTGCAGTGATGGTTTCACTGGTCGCGGGGGCAATTGCTCAGTCGCCACTTGATGTGATGCCTCCGATTCAGCCAAATCCGTATGTGCCGTTCCCACACGTCGTTTCTCCATCCTTTGATGAGTCGAGAAATGGTTATGGGATCGCACAGCGGCTCACGAGGGCGGATGGCCTCCAGGGCCGTGTCCTTTGGATTGATGCAACCGCAAATCTCGAACGCATCAACACGGTCGAGAAAATTGACGCGCTCGTAAAGAAGATTCGGGAAACCGGCTTCAATACGATTGTGCTGGACATCAAGCCGATTGTTGGTGAAGTACTCTATCCATCGCAGATCGCTCCAAAAATGACGGAGTGGAAGGGAAGAACGCTACCAAAGGAGTTTGACCCGCTGGCGGTGATGCTCGCAAAGGCTCGCGAAAACAAGCTGTCTCTGTTTGTCAGCATGAATGCGTTTTCCGAAGGGCATTCACACTTTCCAGAGCGCGGACCGGGAGCGAAGCGACCCGAATGGCAGACAGTCCTCTGTGAGCCTGAGCTACGTATCCGGGTGGATGGCGAAGAAGAATCAGCCTATCTGCTGAGTGACCGGGTGAATCAACCGCCACGCCAGTTGGATGATTTGGCGCTGTACACGGATGCGAGCAAACTTCCAAAACTCGCAGATGGTGCGGTAATAGCACTTGTTGATAATAGCTACAAGGTGTTGGCGCAGTTTAAGGCGGCGAATTTCAATCCTGCAGTCCTTCAATTGCCTGTTGGTTCAAATCTCATCGTAGGCTTCAGCTCAGCTGCTGGGCTCTTTGTTGAAGAAAAGATGAAGGCCGGCGTCGTTGTCGAAATGCTGGTCCGGCCTGCGTTCATCCCGATGGGGAAGCGCACCGATCGTCAAATTCCTTTGATGATGAATCCGCTGTACCCTGCCGTTCGGCACCGCTTGCGGAATCTCCTGATAGAGGTAGCGCATAACTACGACCTCGATGGCATCCTCTTTGATGACCGTCTCCGCTTTGCGAGCATCAATGCAGATATGTCAGACACCACACGGGTGGAGTTTGAAAAGTGGATGCAAAAGCCGGTTGACTGGCCACGTGACATCTTCCGCTGGGAAGTCGGATGGCCAACGCTTCAACGTCGCGTTGTTCCAGGGCCCCTCTACGATGCGTGGCTAACGTTTCGTGCCCTCACACTTAGAAACTGGCTGGCAGAAACAGTCAAAACCGTCAAAACAGAGCGTCCGACGATGCAAGTTGGGACCTATGTTGGTTCCTGGTATCCCGATTACCCGGAAGTCGGTGGAAACTGGGCCGCGGATGACCTCCAGGTCGGTCTTCGCTTCCACACCGATTCCTTCCGCCGGACTGGGTGGGCGAATCTGGTGGACTTGATCATCACTGGGTGTTACTACCCAATTGGCTCGATGCGTGATGCTGCCGAGCAGGGCATTTCGGTGGGGGAGTCAGTAGAAGCTGCAGGACAGTTTTCCAATCGTGCTGTAAACGACCAGTCCCTAGTCTACGCCGGCATATCCCTCGACAAATTCAAAGGCCGCGACAAGAACGACTTGCGTAAAGTTCTCCAAGCCGCCTGCGCCACGACGCAGGGTGTGATGGTCTTTGACCTGTCACATGACATGGACCTCTTCTGGGACTTGTTTGCAGATGTCTTCCGTGTTCCTGCGACACCACCGCACGCTGTTCCTGGGTTTGTCGCAAAAGTTCGGGATGAACGGCTAAAGCAGAAAGTAAATGGTCTGCCTGAGCCTCCCGTGATCTTGTACAAAGGATCATCCGGAACGGGCTTCTAGTCGGTTTCAGGCTCTTCGTCAGATAAACCATCCAGCCGGGCGCCATACAGCCCGGCTTCTTCTTGCGTCTCAGTTGCACCGCTCCGCATGACGAGTCCGACAGGTCGGGTTCCAAACCTAGATGTAACATCCTCGGCGAGGCGGTACGCATGCGTTACCATCCAGACCTGTGTCTGCTTGGCAACATCCGCGATCAGGCGTGCCAGAGCTGGAAGGACATCCGGGTGGAGACTTGTCTCAGGCTCGTTTAAGCCAATCAGCTTTGGTGGACGCGGAGAAAGCAGCGCTGCAAGGAGGCAAATGTAGCGAAGGGTACCATCGGAGAGCTCGGATGCTTCCAGTGGACGGGACAGCCCTCGCTGCAAGAGCTGGATACGCGCCCGGTTGGATGCATCGACTTCAATAACAACCCGGCTCCCTCCAAGGGCATCGTACACTGCACGGTCAAACGCATCGCGGTCACCAACTTCGCTAATCGTCAGCACTGCGGATGCGACATTTTTTCCATTGGCTGACAGCACTGGGCTAAAGCTACAGATCTGTGGCTGGCGGATGTCGCTTGCTTCATCCGTGCGGAAGCCGTGATAAAAGCGCCACGATGCAAACGCATTCCTTGTGTTGGTAATCGCAGGAAAGCGTTCTGGATCGACAATTTGCGCAAGAACGGACTCAGATGCCGATAGCGACATCGGCAAGTGAACCTTCTCGCCATCGCTAGCGCGC
>CAIWTR010000254.1 GCA_903915615.1 uncultured Armatimonadota bacterium | reverse complement strand
GGTCTGCTCAAACACCACCGCTGCTCCGACGCCGGGTGCCGGCTGGGCCGCATAAGCAAGCGTCGCGACAGGTCCTGAGATTCCCGACTGACGTATCGACAATGGGAGCTGGAAGCGGGTAGCCCGACTTGCCGTTGCCGTGCTGCCTGTCATAAAGCGGACACTTGGAACCGTAAGAATATGTGTCTTATAGAGACTCAAGCCCAGGTTTCGGATGTTCCATTGACCAGTTGATGCCCGATACGACATTTCGGATGCCGTTATCGCAAGTGTTCGATTCTCCCCAGGGACATTGTCGACGATGGAGGCATCGGATAACGACATCCCCTTTGGACCCCGTAGCAGCGATGCAGTTTCAATCCGAAAGACATCATGGCGTATCGAAACATCTGTGCCGCGGAGCTCTTGCGTACCTACATCAAACGAAAAGGACTTGCCAATCAGCTGGTCTTGGCCACGTTCTGCTCGAAAGCCTCCGCTCACCACGATCTTTGATGGCTTTGTGATCGATGGGCTCACGAAAACATTGTCTGCCGTGATGCCAAGGGCTCCCCAGCGAATGTTTGCCCCCTGTAAACGCGCCACAGTATCCGTCGTCGACATGCCAGACCACGTCGCACGCAGCGGAGGCAGCGTCGTTGCAGGCGGAACTACCACTGGCATGAAGACAGCTCCGTCGCCAGGTTGCGGTTCTTCACGTAGACTTCCTGACGCGTGGTAGTAATCAACGCACCGCTGTCATCTAATAACTCGACAATCACGGAATGCAACCCATCGGGGAGGGATGTCGTATCCCACGTCTTAAAAAAGGGCTTTACATTCATGACAAACAGGAGGTCGGCAATCCGGATCTTGAGGGATGCGACACGGCCCGGATCGGTTGGCGAAATGCGAAGGGTGTGCATTCCGCTGATGATCGGCAGCTTTCGCTGCTTTGCTTCCGCCAGAGAAGCTTTTTCACACTGAAGAGCGACGGCCTGTATAGACTGGGCGATTGATGTTCCGGTCGATGGCCGGATTCGGATTGCGATGACCTGGCCTTTTGGATGCGGACGCACAAATGTGTCTGCGCGGTGACCGACCACGGATGGAAAACGTTCCCAATCGCCATTTTCACGTTGAACATCTGCGATATGCGACTTACCCGCAAATCCAAATCCCGCGAGGACGCTTTGATTCAGCTCTGCTTTAATCACAAGGGATGATGGCTGTGCATCCAGAATGGTCGTGATCTCAATGCCTCCCCGGCGCTCTGCAAACCTGCTCGGAGGCGGGGCAGTGTCTGGCGATGACGAAACAATCAACGATTTTCTGGATATTCCAGCAAGACTTCCCGCTCCAATACCTTCTGTGCCATCGATTCGCCCAGTACCCGATGCACTGCGAACGACCTTCCCGAGGACTTTGTCCGGTTTTCCATCCTGGCGGAGGGTTATGTTGCCATCCGGGATGTTCTCAAACACGATTGCACTGTCATTGACTGTTGGTGTGATGAGCCCGATGCGAAGCGCCATCAGCTTGTCGCCCAAACCATTTTGCGAATTGATGACCTCGGCGGTCATCCCGATACGCACTAAACCGGATGTCACAATCCCAAGCCCAGCTGGCTCACTGGTCAGAATCGTTGGTAAGTCATCATCATCGCGAAAAGCTTGCGAAGCGACACGGAATGAACTGGCACCAGACGCCTCGGATGTCAGGATGATGTTCGTTTTTGTAATGGAGGAAACAATAAAGCGAAGACCGGGCTGTAAGCGAACAGTGTTCCTTGCTGATGTCACGGTAGCCAGCGGGATAGACATCTCAGGAGCCCTCGGATGCGCGGTGAGCTGGCCACCAGCCCGCATCGGGACAATGAGGTGTGCGTTACGGTCCTGTAGACGATAGCGGTATTTCACAATTACGTAGTGTAGCGTGTGCATCGTTTACCGATGGCCCTGTGGATAACCTACAATGCGCCTATCGTGAAAAAAGTTGTTCTCTTGGTGCTAATCGCGCTGCAGCTGATTAACCCGGCGCTGGCTGATCAGGCATATGGGCGTTTCGGTCGGTTTCATGAAGATGGACTGCTGACAACCAATGTCCATCCGCGGGGTTTTGCGCTCCTCGGGACCAACCCAGAGCTAAACATCCGCTGGGGGGACCCAAAAGCTCCCCTTTCAGCCGTCGTTCGCTCCATCAACCCAACTGAGAAAATTCTAGCCATTGAAGGCGGGGGGGCAGGAGCCCCAAGCATCATCCGCTACACATTGGTCTACCCTGGATTCTCCGCCACCTTTGGCAAACAGCTCGTCCTTAGGTTTTCAAATCGCGCTGGAAAGTCCGTTCGGGTAGGGCTGGATCCAACACGCCTAAAACAGGGATGGTTGCTTGTCATTCCCGGTGACCGCTATCCAGCCGTTCCACTTTTGATCAAGGTTCCGCGAAGTGCAGGGACCAAGGCCTGGTTTACGGGGGATGGTCTTACGGTTGAGTCACCGACGCCACTCGGGGAGGTTGTCTTTACGACCCCAACAGGGCTACGTCCAGTCGCATCCTTGAATGCTGCATGGAAAGCGGTTTCCGATTGGGGGGATGCGCCGATTCCAGTGCTTCAAGCCATTGCCAATGAAAAGTCGGAAACAGAGATCGCGACGACACAGACCTGGAACACACCGTATGCTCCGATCTCGCCTTTACTTGCACTTGCAATGCTGGATGGATTTCCTGCTCGTGTAAATGGCCCTCTGGTACGAACGGAGATTCGCACCCGCTACGGTCCGTACACGTATGTCGCAGCAAAGACATCAAGAGTAAGTCTTCCAGTGCCATCTCCAGCTGTTCCGGCCCTGTACGGAGAAGACATCGCAATCCCATCTGGAAGGCTCGTTGCATCCCCGCCGACCACTGCGCCATCGGTCAGTGTCTGGAGTCTCTACCCATGGCTGCAGGCCGCTGAGCGCCTCCCGAGTTCGGTTCGCACAAATCTGAT
>CAIWTR010000253.1 GCA_903915615.1 uncultured Armatimonadota bacterium | reverse complement strand
GCAATCAATACACACCATTTGGCAATCGTCATTTAAATCTCCCGGGTTAGTGTTATTTTAAAAATGGTTCATCCGACTTTCCCATGGGTAGCCTGAACCGGATACAGATCAAGGCCGCCGCAATGAAAATAGATCGCGATCTTGAAATGGTCACGGTTCCTGAATCCACAGGCACGTTTTTGTACCGTTGCAATCTTTGAGTTCAACCCTTCAGCCACAGCATTGGTGATGCGATGTTTGAAATAGGTCAACACATTCGGCAAGTGCCGCGCAATCAATTTTGCCGCATCGATCATGGGCTGCAAG
The DNA here is from genome assembly GCA_903915615.1 of uncultured Armatimonadota bacterium. Taxonomy (GTDB): domain Bacteria; phylum Armatimonadota; class Armatimonadia; order Armatimonadales; family Armatimonadaceae; genus CAIRTT01. The sequence continues at coordinate 1,194 of CAIWTR010000253.1, read as the reverse complement.
CGGCTGTGCGTCGCCCAGTAATACCAGCGCTTCCAGAACTTCAGCGCCCAGGCCATAGACGTGTAGCTCCACAACTCCCGCAGCACTTCCTTGAGCGCCCACGCACGGGCAGTCTTGAGCTCGCTGCTTTGCAGTTCCTTGAAGCGCGTTTTAGCTTGGTCGGTCATATTGGAAGGATTAGTCAGCCACAGGTACTTGCTCTTGACCAACGTAGTGTCCCCTTTATCCATCAGCGCTTTGTGTTCCTGCTTCCTTACCTTGTCCACCGCCTCAACGATATGCCGCATGATGTGGAAGCGGTCAAACACCATCTTGCCATCCGCCTCCGGCACCCAGTCTCGGCAGGCGTTGATGAAGGCTGGCCACATATCGAGACTGATCGCCTCTATGCCGACGCAACGTTCTGTGCCAAAGGCTTTAAAGTAGGCGCCCAGACTTTCTTCTCGGCGCCCCTCGCCAATGTATTCCACCGTCGCTTGTTCCAAATCACAAACCAAGGTCATGTACTGATGCCCCTTAGCAATGGCCTTCTCGTCCACGCCGATCTGCTTGGGCAGCGCATCTCCCTTGGCAGCTCGTCCACGCAACACTGCGCGTTCCATCAGATTCCATGCTTGATCCCAGCTAATGCGCAGCAGACCGGCGGCACGTTCGATATTAGCTGCCAGCAGGACGTTCACTGCCAGCGCCTCGAACAGGTGGGTAAAGCGACTTCCTTCATCCGCCCATGGCAGGCGCGCTTGAAGTACGCCATGCTCAGGGCACGATACGCGCGGCGGACTGGCATGCAGGTAGGTCATGAATTGGCAACTATCCAAGTGCCGCCATGTGCGTTCGGCAGAATGGTCGTACACGGCATGTTCTTGTCCGCATTTCGGGCAGGCAAATCGCACTCCTTTCGCATGTTCAACATACACATCAACCTGTCCTCGCGTCATGTCCAGATCAACGCGCCCGACCCTCCACGGTTCGTTTATCCCCAGCAAGTGCCGGTACAGTTCTTTGCTTTCCATCGCTCGTCTCCTAACCAAGTTCGAGACGATAGATTAACTTTTACCCACGCAAATGTCAGATGAACCGTTTATTTTTAGGCTGTGCGGTGACACTGGTTACATTTCCGGCAGATTCTGTTTTCATCATGGCACCTCTTTTTAAAGAATGGAGTTATGAAATCACAGCGCTAAACCCGGCACT
>CAIWTR010000252.1 GCA_903915615.1 uncultured Armatimonadota bacterium | reverse complement strand
TGTCACTCCAGCGCAGATTTCCTACCAGGCATATGAGGGCGCACACAACATCGGGGCAGTGCTGCTCCACATGGCGGACTCGGAAGCCATTTGGACGATGGAAGTGCTCGAGGGCGGCGGGGTCCCCGCTGCGCTAAAGGAAGAGCTGCTTGCCGACCAGACGGACGTTTGGAATGGCAAGTGGCCTGTCGCTCCGAGCGAGCCTCTGGCGTATTACTACGAGAAGCAGGACCGTGTTCGCGAAAATACCCTGCGCGTGCTCGCCGGGCTTACAGACATTGACAAAGAAGTCACGGCATGGGGGAATAAATTCACCATCCGCTGGATTCTCGGGCACATGGTTTCACATGACAGCCAGCACGGCGGACAGGCGATTTTGCTCCACGTCGCGCAGACACTCCGCCATTAGTGCAGGAATTTCTGTAGGTGTAGGTGAAGGTCGTTTCATGAACATCCTCCGCATGGTTCTTCCAATTCTTTGTGCAGTCTGCGCGTTATCCGCTGCGCGGGCCCAGTCACAAACTCCCACGATTATCCCGCTCTACCCATCCGGACACCCGACGCTACAGGGGCAAAACGAGAAAGAGATTCTGACTCCACCGGATGCAAAACCCGGGCAGTACTTCAACATCAAGAATGTCCACAATCCCATTATTTCCGTTCACCTTCCTCCAAAGGACAAGGCTAACGGCACGATGGTCATCGTTGCGCCGGGTGGTGGACACCGTGAGTTGGGCTGGCCAAACGAAGGCACACAAATCGCAGAGTGGCTGAATCAACGCGGTGTCGCCGCTGCGGTGTTGAAGTATCGTCTTGCGTTTACTCCTGGTTACAAGTACACGGTTGAGGGGGAGGCGCTGCAGGATACGCAGCGTGCATTCCGTATCTGCCGCGCAAATGCCAAAGAGTGGGGCATCGATCCAAAGCGTGTGGGAATTTTGGGGTTTTCAGCGGGCGGAGCGCTCGCTGCGCTCGTGCACATGCGTAACGATGCGGGCAAGCCCGCGGCAACTGATCCAATCGAACGACAGAGCTGCCGACCGGACTTTGTTGCATTGGTTTACGCGGGCTGGAATCCGATGTACTTTTCAATTCCATCCGATGCGGGTCCCGCATTTTTGACCAGCGCCGGCAAGGATGATGAATTTCACGCCAAGCAAACGGTCGAATATTACAACCTGCTGTTTACGGCTGGCGTTGAGGCAGAGCTTCACATCTATGGCCATGGCGGTCATGGTGGCGCGATCAGCGAGCGCAAAGGCATCCCCTTCGGCACATGGCAGGTTCGTTTCGAAGAGTGGATGGCAGATTTGAAGCTCCTCAAGAAGAGCTAGCGCTTCGCTAACGAAGAAGCCCCGGGTGGACAACTTCACGTCTCCCCGGGGCTTTCTCGTCACTCTAAAACGCTTCTAGAACTCAATCACACTGCGGATGACATTCCCGGTTTCCATGAGGTGGAATGCTTCTTCAACATCGTTAAGGCCGATCTTTTGCGTGACCATCGCATCAAGGTCCAGACGCCCCTGCAAGTAATACTGCGCAAGCAATGGGAAATCGTGGCTTGGAAGCGCATCCCCGCAATGGCAAACCTTTAGATTGACCTTATTCCAATACACACCGGTGTCGATATTTCCGACATTCAATGTGACTTCCGCATCCGGGCCCGGGAAGCCAATATTCACCGCGGTGCCATTGTAATTCACCATCCGGACGGCCTGATCGATGCACTTCATCAGCCCCGTCGCCTCAAATGCAAAGTCAACGCCGCCTTCGTAGCCTGGCCACTCATCCTTGACCAACCCACGTACGACGGCTACCGGGTCGCAGTCACGCGCATCCACAATATCCGTTGCGCCAAAGTCCTTGGCCCACTGGAGCTTGACCGGGTTGACATCCACGGCGATGATCTGCTTTGCGCCCTGGAGCCGCGCGCCCTGGATCACACTCAGCCCGACGCCGCCGCAGCCGACCACCGCTACACTCGCCCCGGGGAAAACCGTGACCGTGTTCATCGCGGCACCAACACCCGTGATCACACCGCACGCGAGCAGACAGGCCTTGTCAAGAGGCATCGCATCCGGCATCCGGATCGCGGCTTTCGAGTGCACCACCGTGGATGTCGCAAAGGTCCCGCAGCGCAGGACTTGTGAACACGCTGCGCCATCTGAGATACGCGTAATCGCCGTCTTCGGACGCAGCGCCATGTAGCAGTGACGCGGATCGCCGCGGCGGCAGCTTGGGCAGGTTCCGCACGGCGCGCGGTAGGCAATACAAACCGGATCGCCAATCGACAGATGCGACACATTTGCGCCGACCTTGCGGACGATTCCCGCGCCTTCGTGCCCCAAGATGATAGGGAATTTCATCCCGGCACCCTGCTGCATTTTGATCGTCAGGTCGGTGTG
>CAIWTR010000251.1 GCA_903915615.1 uncultured Armatimonadota bacterium | reverse complement strand
TCCACGAGCAAAGAACTTGTTATCAGGATCAAGCTGGCGCTGGAGTTTCGACACATTCGATGTCCGCCCGTAGGCATCTGAAAGGGCGATCATTTTCACCAAACGCTTGACATCCCAGTTGTGATCCCGAAAGTCGCTGGCAAGCCAGTCCAACAACTCAGGATGTGTCGGGCGGCTACCCTGTACTCCAAAGTCTTCTGCTGTTTCAACAATCCCTCTGCCAAACAGCTGCATCCAGAAACGGTTAACCGCAACCCTTGCGGCGAGAGGATTGTCTTTGCTGACCATCCATTTGGCTAAGTCAAAGCGGTTTGGCTTCGAAGCACGCAATGGAGGCAAAAATGCCGGTATCGTGCGACCAACGAGCTGGTCCGCTGTCTTTGGTGCATCGTATGCCCCCCTCGCGAGTACATACGTGGGCCGAACGCCTGGCATCTCTTCCATCGCCAAGACTTCACGGACGCTGTCCTCGGCCACGGCCACCGCAAATCGTGCATCCTGAAGCTCTTTGCGCATGGCATCCAGTGACACATCTTGTGCTGCGAGATATGCGGCAACATCCTTAGGCGCGATTTCATCCAGCGTACGTGGAGTCTCCGCTGCGATTCCCCGTGACATCCAAGAAACCTCTGATGCCGTCAGTGCTCGGTTGTAGATCTCAATCTCATCTACTTTTCCGCCGCGGAAGCCACGTTCACGGAAGCGCTCTCCGACATTAATGGGATGCGTTCCAGTCCCCTTCCAGATGTGGTCGCGAACGATGTTGGTCTCTTGAGGGACACCATTGATGTAAATCCTATAGCCGGCAGCCTTGCTGGAGCCATCGTAGGTGACTGTCAGGTGTGTCCACTCTTTCGCCCGAATACGCTGCTTCGTCTCGACGGCGATTGCGTTCCCCGGCCAGTGCCGATACATCCTCGCCGTAACACGGCCGGCCTTGATGGTTACATCGCCGCCGTGAAATCCAACATCGGTGCCCGCACTTCCATGGAAGACGACCATCTGTTCATCATCCACACGTTCATCGAAGAGCCACATCCCGACGGTATGCGGTACGTGACGGGCAATACGCCCAGACCCGCCGAGCGACAATGCATTGTCACCATTTAGCTGCAGTGCATCGCCTTTGAAACCCTTTGTTGTTGCCAAGCCCAGCGGTGCGGTTGCCGCCTCGGTAAAGCCCGGTGCTGAGTTGGGGAGCGATGTGCCATTTCGGTTATCTAGGCGATAACGCGCGGTGAGTCCGGGACGTCCTGGAGTGAGCGTGCGGTTTCCTGCCTGCTGGGCCATTTGCCGTTCGCTAAGCAATCCCTCTAAAGCAGAAACGCGCTTCTGTGCACGATCGATTGCTCGCTCCTGTTCCAAGGTCGGAATCAGAAGAGATGGGGTTGGAACGATATCGCTCTGGTTGTAGAGGCCATATTCATCTACATTGTTGACAAACGATGCCAATGCGTAGAAGTCCCGCTGCTTGATCGGATCAAACTTATGGTCATGGCAGCGCGCGCACTCAAACGTCAAGCCAAGAAATGCGGTAGTCGTAGTTCTGACTCGGTCAGCC
>CAIWTR010000250.1 GCA_903915615.1 uncultured Armatimonadota bacterium | reverse complement strand
GTTAAGACCTTTCTCTGCTGCTAGACGGGCGACGCTCAAGACGATGGTAGCACTTGGATCCAAACCAAGAGCCTTGCGGGCATCCCCCTGCGACACAACCTCATCCCGTACCGTCACGCCATTGTAAATCCGCTGCGCCGATAAGCCGCCAAGCACAGCAGCCGATGCAAGAATCGCATCCGAAACGGCAATCAAGTGCACACGCCTACAAAGCTGCTTCAAAACCAGTGACTGCAACCTTGATGCCTTGAAGATGTTATGCAACGTCAAGACGACAGGGAGCCCGGTCAGCATCCCGGCAAGCGCAAGAGCAGGCAAGACTGTGATTCCATGCCCGTGGATGACATCGGTTTTGGATGCCCTAACCAAGCGCGCGATTCGCACTGCTGTCAGCAGACTCTGCCGGATGGAAAATGCGTTATTCGGGAGAACATGACACGTGCCAGACCAGCGTGATGCGACACGCGCACAGGTTTCGGCACTTGCGGCAACCTCAGCATGAGAATCATTATTTATCAATAATGTACAAAGACTACTTACAATGCCGCCGGCACTTGGCCTGACGACATGTAGCACCCGTGGATTCACTCGGGACGTGCTGCCAGCCACGCGATGACATCGGCGAGCGTCTCCTGCGTAATCGTATGCCCAATTTCATATTCGCCATACGTTACATTTTCAGGATTTTGCTTCAAACACCAGTCGCGCAGCGCCCGTCCTTCGCTGATTGGTACAACACTGTCCTGGATGCCGTGGTGTATCAGTGTTCGGGGAAGCGCTACATCCGCTGGGATTTCATCGAGCATTAGCGGAACCCGCAGACCACTAAGTAGGACGATTTCACTGGCAAGTCCTGGATGTGTCATCGCAGTCACAAGGGCCATCGCAGCCCCTTGGCTGAAGCCGATAATGGTAACTCGGTCACGATCTACGTTAAGAGCCGTAAGGACATCCACCAATTGATGGGCAATCCGGTCACGTGAGTGCGGAGCAACCGTCTGATCAACCTGAATTCGAGTGCCATCCCAGCTCAGTGGGTACCAACACCAGCCATCCCCATAGCTGATCGGCGCGCGCAGCGCAATATGCCTGGCATTTGGGTCGATGTAGTGTGACAAACCGAGCAGGTCATCCTCATTGGCACCCGCTCCATGAAGATAGACATAGGTTCGATGTGCGGGATTTGCTCCTGCATCCGGCTCCACAACTTTGACAACCAACCCCGGAATCGCAGCATCTGACATCCAAGGGAGGCCTAATTCGGCATTTTGCATGCTGAAAGTTTACTCGCTCCGTTTGATACGCGCATTGGTGGTGACATTTACAGGATGGATGCGCTTGCGGTGTAATGCAGGTATGCCATCCGTTCTTTCCGTGCTGATTGCAGCGACTGCTGTAAATTTTGGTGCTGTCGTCCAACCGCCAGCATCACTGCGTCCAAAGGCACAGGCCAGTGCAACATCGCTGACCACCATTCGCCTTGCAATCGATGCAACCAAGCAGCGTGACTTCAAGCGTGCAGAGCGCCTCTACCTCAGCGTGCTGGCAAAGGAACCAAAAAATGTTGCAGCACAGGCCAATTTAGGATTGGTTTATGTCCAGCTTAGGCGTATCCCGGATGCCATCAATGCGCTAAGGAAAGCATCGGTGCTTGAACCAGACCAACCGGAGTTCTCTGGGCAGGCGGCTTTGATTGCGCTGAAGGCGAATCGATTTGCCGATGCTATCCAGGATGCCCGAGCAGCCCTCCGCATTGCTCCAAACCACCGGCCCGCTTTACTGGCACTTGGCGCCGCGCTTTTGGCGCAACAAAAACCCATCGATGCCATCCCGCCGCTAAAACTGCTTTATGAAACAGGCCGCGGGACAGATCCAGAGTCTGCCATCCGCTATGCCATTGCGCTTTCATCCACCGGCCAGCTCCAGCAAGCGCTCACCGTTGTCCGTGCTCAGGTTGGAAAGTCGCCTAAGGTTGCATCGCTGCAGGTGATGCGTGGCGATATCTCCGGTCAGCTTGGCTTTGACAAAAAGGACAAAGACCTGCTGACTGAGGCGCGAAATGCGTATCTGGCGGCATACAAACTCAGCCCAGCGATGACGCGAGCGGGTGTAAATGCCGGTTTGTCAGCGGAAATGGCCGGCGCCCCACTCGATGCCAAGGCTTTGTATCAACAGGTTTTGAAAAAGGCACCGAACATCGCGGCAGCACGCCATGGACTTGGGCGATGTCTGCTCCAAGACCCAACCTTGAGCGAGATCGAGCGAATCCGTCAGGCACGCATCGAGCTGGAAAAAGCGGTCGCCCTTGAGCCGAAGCAGCCTGAGTATCTGACAACACTTGCGTACAGCTATCTGTATCCAGCTGCGCCCGAGTTCACAAAAGCGGCACAGACATTCAAAGCAGCGCTGTCCCTTCGGCCGGATGATGTCCGTGCGCGGATGGGCTTTATCGATGCATTGTGGCGCAGCGACCAACGCGATGCAGCGGTCGTCCAACAGGTTAGCCTCGTCAAGTCCATTCCGAGTGACTGGGATGCGGCCCACCGTTTGGCTGCGATGTACCAAACCCTTGGCAAGCGCCAGGCGTATCTTGACCAGCTGGGATCGATGGATACGGCTTTCCCTAAAGATGTCCGGGCTGCCAAGGAACTTGGTATCGCCCTTGAACAGGATGGTCAGTTTGACAAGACTGTGAATGTTCTTGGGAATGCCATAAAGCGGGTTCCGGCAGATGCGGATATGCACGTGACGCTCGGCCTTGTGCTTGAGAAGCAGGGTAAGCAAAACGATGCCAAGGCGCAATATGTCGCAGCCATCGGACTGGACCCTAAGCTTGTGCCCGCGAATCAGGCGCTCCTGTCTCTTCTTGACCGTGATGCTGCCCCAGATGCCGGGCTGGCTCAGCGTCGAAAATGGCTTGCGGCTGATCCAACATCCAACGATGCACGCTGGTCGCTCATCCAGCAGCTGATTCGCCTCAAAAACGATGATGAGGCCCTTGTTGAGATTGCAAAATTGACGCTGCGTGCTGGAGATTCGATGCGCAGTACGTATCGGTTTGCGGCGGCGGGTCTTTATGAGCAGCGGGATCGCTGGCCGGATGCCGTGAAGGACCTTCAGGCGATTTGGAGCACGGAGCCATCGGATAGCCTGGCGCAGCGCCTGGCATATGCACTCGAGCGTAATGGCCAAGCTCCAGATGCCGAGCGTCTTCTCAAAACACAGCTTATGAAAGCCAAAGAAAAGGGCCAGCTGACGCTTGCGATCGCTGGGCTTTATGAGCGGACCAAGCGCTTTGGAGAAGCATCCACGATTTACGAGGACATCATCACGGCAGACCCCGGCATTAAGGTCGCCTTTGATGGCCTTGCGCGGACCCGAAAGGCTGCGGGTGAGCCTGCTAAGCTGGTCGAGTTCATCCGGACACTGATTCTTGGCCCAGCCACTGCTCCTCCCCCAGCGCTGGTCGTCTCAACCGAGCGCGCATTGTTTGAGCAAAACCTAAGTGCTGAATGGACAGCATTGATTACCGCTGCAGCGGAGAAGTTTAAGCTGGATACTGGCATCCAAAAGACGTATGCGAGAAACCTGACGCGCCCCGGGTCGACGCCAGAGCAAAAGCGGCTTGCAGTTACGGTGCTTACAGCGGCATCAGTGACGGCGCCACAGGATGACGACGTTTGGTTTCAGCTCGGACGTTTACAGCAGGAGTTAGGGGATAAGCCAGCTGCAATCAAGGCTTATCGGGAAGCCGTGAAGCGAAAGCCTAATGGTCCGGCGCGTAGCGCTCTGCTTGCGCTTGGAGAAAAAGTCGACTAAGCCCGGAAAGCACCAGCATCCAGTACAATCGCGGTTATGAAAACCACTGCCCTGAAAATGCTCCGGGTCTCCGCAGCGCTCTCGTTGGTCCTCTCACTTTCCCTCATGGCGGGGCACAGTCAGGCACAGAACGCCGGTACGGGTCCGATCTTTGTGGATGGACAGGCACAGGTAGTGCCGGCATTCAATACATCGGCGGACTGGGTACGCGAGCACCTCTGGGTTGAAACTGAGTTCGACTCTGACATGAATGGCAAGTTAGACCGGGTCCACGTGGATGTCACACGGCAGAAGCAAACGGCGACATCGGGACTCAAGGTGCCTGTCATTTACGAGT
>CAIWTR010000249.1 GCA_903915615.1 uncultured Armatimonadota bacterium | reverse complement strand
CGGGCAACACCAGCGGATGCCTTTTTGTCACGGGATGTCAGCCCTATGATCGCTTCATTCGAAATATCACCGGGGAGGTCTGTCGGCAACCCGAGAGCCGTAAGTGATGTGAGCAGCGATTGGAGGATCACGGGCGGTGTAAGTCCTGCGGCAATCCCGATGTGAGCGGCAGAGACCATCCCGATGGCCACCGCTTCGCCATGTTTATAGCGTTGATAACCAGTTAGTCCCTCAAGGGCATGTCCGACAGTGTGTCCAAAGTTGAGGGTTGCTCGTGCACCGGATGTCTCATGCTCATCCTCAATCACGATCGCGGCCTTAATCTGACAGCTTCGGGTCACAATATCAAGATAGGCGGCTGTCTCAACCGGAAGTTCTTGGCAGTCCGTAAGAATCTTAGGATCGGCGATGATGCCATATTTGATGACTTCCGCCATGCCTGCCGTGAGCTCACGGCGTGGAAGCGTGGCCAGCATCGATGTATCCACCCACACTGCGGCTGGTTGAATGAAAGCCCCGACAAGGTTCTTCCCTTGCTCAAAGTCAACGCCCGTCTTTCCTCCAACGGATGAGTCGACCATTGCAAGCAAAGTCGTTGGCACTTGAACGAATGCCAATCCTCGGAGGTAAATCGCCGCAACGAAGCCGACGATATCGCCGATAACCCCTCCACCAACGGCAACCAGCATCGATTTTCTATCAAGACCACGAACAGCATATAGCTGCTGCATGATTTCCATGACAGTAGCCATGGTTTTCCGGTCTTCACCACCTGTAAACGTGATCGTGTCAACACGGATCCCGCGTCGCTCAAGGTTGGCAATCGTACGTGCGAACGGCCCAGTTGGCCCAAGTGCAACAATCGCCTGTTCAGTGATCACGATCGCGTGGCTTGCATCCACGCCTGTACTGATCGTGGAATCGTCAAGCAGGCCATCGGCGATCGAAATCACATAACTACGGCCATCGGCAAATGCAACATCAACGGTGGCTACATTGCTCACTTAGCAGGTTCTCCTGAGCGGTAAGGCAGGACGCACTTTCGCACGATGTCACCAACCGCACGGTGTACGGGGCGATCTGATGTATCGATGATGACATCCGCTATGGACTGATAGAGTGGCCCACGAATCGCAAGAATTCTCAGGACGCGTTCGAGCGGATCCTCATTAGTGCTGAGCAACGGGCGCATTCCACGCCGACGCTCTGTTCGCGCAACGACAACGTCGGGGCGTGCGGTCAACCACACAACAGCATTGTCTGCACACAGCTGTGCCCGATTACTGTCCCGAAGGATTGATCCACCGCCGGTCGCGATGACTTGGTTTGCTAAGTTGGAAACTGTGGCAATGACTTCGCTTTCGATATCCCGAAATGCTTCTTCACCGTGCTTGGAAAAGTAGTCGGGAATCGTGCCACCAATCCGCGCTTCGATCAGTGCATCGGTGTCCGTAAACCCAAACTCAAGCCTTGATGCCAGTTGTCGGCCAATCGTTGTCTTTCCACATCCCATGAATCCAACGAGGACGATGTTCCGCTTGTTATCCCGTAGCGTAACCACAGACCTTTAAGCCACCACCGCACCAAAAGGAGCGGCAATATACGCATCATAATTGCGCTGAATCTCGGCCATCGAGTCACCACCGAACTTCTCGAGGAAGGCTTCCATAAGTACGATAGCTACCATCGCCTCAGCGATGACTCCTGCTGCCGGAACCGCACAGACATCTGAGCGCTCTGCAAATGCCGGAGCAGCCTGTCCGGTTTGAAGGTTTACACTCCCAAGTTGACGCATCAGGGTTGCAATCGGCTTCATCGCTCCACGCACAACCAGAGGTTGTCCATTCGTGATGCCGCCTTCTGTCCCGCCAGCACGGTTACTTGGTCGCAGCACATGGCCAGTGTCATCTACTGCAAACTCATCGTGTACCTGTGACCCAGGAAGTGCCGCAACGCCAAACCCGAGACCTATTTCAACACCTTTGACTGCATTGATGCTAAGAATCGCTTGCCCAATCCGGCCATCGATGCGCTCATCCCAGTGGACATAGGATCCCAGTCCAATCGGGAGGCCAAAGACCACAACTTCAAAAACACCGCCGAGGGTGTCGCCACGCCGCTTAGCGCTATCGATAAGAGTGATCATCTCTGCGGATGCAGTTTCACAGATACACGAGACCAAGCTATCAGCAGCCTTCTCACGAACGGCAGCGCCTGTGAGCTCGCCGGAATACTCCGACTTCACCGACCCAATTTGCACGATGTGTGAAACGACATCGATATCAAATGTACGAAGAAACGCTCTGGCGATGCCACCGACAGCCACAAGCGTCGCGGTGTTTCGGGCACTGGAGCGTTCTAGGACATTTCGAAGGTCATCATGGTTATACTTTCGCATCCCGACAAAGTCCGCATGCCCGGGTCGTGGAATCGTAACGGCCGGAATCGGTTGCGCATGTTCATCAAGGGGTTCGATCTGCATCCGCCCTGACCAGTTCATCCAATCCTTGTTACGGACAGAAAGCGTTACAGGAGATCCCAATGTCTTACCAAAGCGGACACCAGCGGTGATTTCGACTGCATCTGTCTCAATCTTCTGACGGGCACCTCGTCCGTAACCACCTTGCCGGCGGGCGAGATCGGCATTAATGTCAGCAGCAACAACAGTCAGTCCGGCGGGCAATCCTTCGATGATGGTGGTCATCAAAGGTCCGTGAGATTCTCCAGCGGTCAGGAATCGAAACATAGTTCTACATATTATCTCAGCGGCAGAAAGGCTTTAGGAATCTCAATCGAGTTGGTATTGGAATGGCCACACTTTCGGACATACCTCGTTGTCCACGACTTATCAGGACTAGCGCTATTGCATTGATGTACAAACGTTGAGGCATCCTGCTGCCCTAAAGACATCACTTTGCTGCGCACGAGTGACATGTCACACAGCTCTCACCCATTAGATAACTGTGATGCACATCAGATCACAAAGAAAAAAGGCATCCGCGTTAGCGAATGCCTTTTAGTTTACGAGGAGGTTTCCAGCTTAGAGGCTGGTTCCACCTGTGGAGGAGCCTGGATCTTCAAGAATCGTTGGGGTGATGAACACAAGAATCTCTTGTCCGTTGCTGGACTTGGACTTCTGCGTGAACAGGTTACCAATGATCGGGAGATCGGAAAGCAATGGAACGCGTGTTTCGTTCTTATCTTCACGGTTGGTGATGAATCCGCCGAGGACCATCGTCTCACCCGTCTTCAGACGTCGGAACGTCGTCAGGAACTGGGTGCTAGTTTCAAACGATGGCGCAGAGCCAACGCCAGGAACCACACGGAAGGACGAGAGCTGAGGCGTCAGGAACATGCTGACAGTGCCATCGCCGTTGATGTGCGGTTGAACCTGAAGTCCACTTTGGATTGGAATCTGAACAGGCAACGTCTGCGTAAAGGACCCGAATGCTGTAACAACCTGTTGGTTGATAAAGATCGTGGTTGTCAGCGAAGTAAATATCGATGCAGGTTGGTTGTTACTCGTCGTAATCATTGGAGCCTGCAGGATATTCGATGTGTTCTTCGTCGCCGCGGCACGTAGAGCAGCAACTGCGTTTCCAGATGCATACGCAACTGTAACGCTAGGTGCAGCATTGAACGTTGTAGGCGCAATGTTGACATCGAGGTTACCAGCTGGAGTAATCTTCCAGTCGATACCGAAACCTTGTGCATCGTTGATGTTGACTGTTACAAACTCAGCCTTGATCATCACCTGCTTAGGTGCAACATCGAGGAAGCGAACAATGGACTTGAGCTCTTCAATGGCCTGTGGCTCACCCTGAACAATCAAGGAGTTGTCGCCATCACCGGAAATCAGGTTACGGATGCCATCTGGGAGGAGCTGTCCGCCTTGGCCGTTTTGTCCTTGGCCAAACCCGCCGCCAGCGCCACCACCATTGTTACCGCCGCCTTGACCAGCACCACCACGGCCGCCGCCCATGCCGCCCATGCCGCCGCCCATTCCACCCATACCGCCGCCCATGCCACCCATACCGCCGCCCATGCCACCGCGTTGTCCAGCGACATCGAGTGTAGGTTCAGCAATCGGAGCACCAGCGAAACCGTTTCCACCCTGAGGTGCAAATGGATTCAAGCCAGGACTCGTTACAAACTGTGCAGGAGCTCCACCGAGTGCCTTAGGCATCATGTCTGGCAACTTGATGTCATATTTGAACAGCTCAGTTCCCTGAGGATTGTTCAACAGCTTTACAAGATCACGCGGAGCAATGAATTTGATGTCGATTTTCGACCAGATCATTGGAGCACGCTTGACAACTACAGGTGCTTCTACCTTTGGCTCAGCCTTGGTGTCAACCTTGACTGCTGCAGGACGGATGTAGGTAATGCCATCAGCATCTTCAATCTGACCGCCTGCCGCTTCAACGATTGCCTTGAGGGCGCGTTGAAGAGGAAGTTCGTTAATGTTGAGCGTCACTTTATTGTAGTTACCAGGGACAACAACAACGTTGACCCCGGACTTACCGGTGAGCGCCGTAATAGCTTCTTCCATACGGGCATCGCGAAGTTCGATGGAAACCGTACGTGCATCAGTCGTTGCCTGCGCAAACGATGGTGCACAAAGCATAAACGGAACCACAGCAGATGCTGCAGCGAGTAACAAACCTTGCCGTCTACGCGGCATTGGATTCAACATTACATGTCCTCCCAACGGATGTGCACGTCACTTGACGTGCAACCGAGGCAGCCACCAGAGAGTGGCCACCTCGAGAATTCGTAAACTTAGAAGTTGCGACCGCCGCCGAAGCCGCCCATGCCGCCGCCCATGCCACCCATGCCGCCGCCCATGCCGCCCATGCCGCCGCCCATGCCGCCCATGCCGCCGCCCATGCCACCCAT
>CAIWTR010000248.1 GCA_903915615.1 uncultured Armatimonadota bacterium | reverse complement strand
GCCAGGGAGTGGTAAGACGATGCTCGCGCGTAGGATGCCTGGGATTCTGCCTCCGATGAGTGTTGAGGAGGCCCTCGATGTCACTCGCATCCACAGTATTTCAAGTATCACAGCGGGCGGAACGCGCCTGATGGTTCATAGGCCATTTCGATCCCCACACCACACCGTGTCACATGCAGGCCTTACGGGTGGAGGGAGTATTCCTCGGCCGGGGGAAGTTAGTCTTGCGCATCGGGGGGTGCTCTTTCTAGATGAGCTACCAGAGTTTCATCGGGATGTCCTTGAGGTGATGCGGCAGCCGCTCGAGGATGGTCAGGTGACGATTGCGCGGGCAGCTGCGACATTGACCTATCCAGCCCGGTGCTCATTGATTGCAGCGATGAACCCCTGCCCATGTGGCTATCACGGAGACCGTTTACGTCCGTGTACGTGTACGCGATCAACGGTGGAGGCCTACCTCCGAAGGCTATCTGGACCCCTGCTGGATCGTATCGATATACATATGGAGGTCCCCCGCATTCCGCATACTGACCTGATGAAATCTGTTCCCGGTGAAAGCAGTGCGGAGATTCGGGAGCGTGTTGTGGCTGCGAGAAACCGTCAGCATGCGAGGTGTTTATCGTTTGGTTGGGAGCCGAGGGCGAATTCCCTTCTGATGCCGAAGGAGATGGGGAGCGCTTGTCCATTGACGCCTGGCTGTAAGGAGCTCCTCGGGAACGCGGTGCAGCGCCTCAACTTAAGTGCTAGAGCGCATGACAGAATCCTGAAAGTTGCGAGGACGATTGCGGATTTGGCATCGGAGGAGTCGATTTCCGAAAGCCACATCGCGGAGGCTGTCCAGTATCGCTCTATGGACCGGAGGTTGTTTGGTTGAGCTTTGAGCGAGGTTTGTATTCTGATAATGAGCTCGCATCGGAGGAGTCGATTTCCGAAAGCCACATCGCGGAGGCTGTCCAATATCGGTCCATGGACCGGAGATTGTTTGGGTGAGCTCATCATAATTGCTTTTAATTGCTGAACATCTCGCCAGATGCCTCACACGCAACGGCCAAGCTTGCAGCTCACAATGTCCAACATTACACTTTGACTCTTACATTCGTTCACGATTGATTCACAATCCAGATGCATAATCTATACATCGGGAGACGCAGTCATGTGGTGGCAGCAAATACATCCCAATGTTGGTCCTAAGGAGAATTGCCATGAATAAGCAAATACTTGCTGGTATCGCGCTTGGAGCGTTTGTCGCAACTGGTCTTGGAACCGTTTACACAGCAGCGAAGGCACAGACACCCAATGTCCAGGGTCAAGCTGGTCAGCAGGGCGGACGACCTGGCTTTGGTGGTCAGGGTGGACCTGGCGGCGGCGGCTTTCCAGGTGGACAGGGCGGCCCCGGCGGCGGTGGCTTCCCAGGTGGTCAAGGCGGACCTGGCGGCGGCTTCGGCGGTGGACAGGGCGGCGGGATGATGCGCGGAATGATGGGTGGCGGAATGCAACCTGTCGTAACAGCAACCGAGCGCTATGTCTATGTTCTCCGTGGAGACACTCTCTTCCAGTACTCTGCAGAAGGCCTTAAGCTGGTTGCAAAGGCTACGTTGCCACAGGATCAGCGCCAAGGTGGTCCTGGTGGGCCAGGCGGTCCGGGTGGTCCTGGCGGAAACTAATCCCGCACTCTCACAGTGATAAAGCCCCTCTCTGCAGCCTGCAGAGGGGGGCTTTTCGGTATCGCTACTCCCCGTGTGCGTACAATGCGCAATGACATTTACGGAAACACTGGCAGCGGGAATCATACCGATGCTCGCCGCCAAAGATGCATCAGCAACTTTACAATTCTACGTTTCCGTCTTCAGTGCAACGGTTTTGGACCGCATCGATTCACCAAATGGCCGACTGCTCCACGCAAATATCCGTATCGGGGACGCTCTCTTGATGCTCGCCGATGAATGTCCGCCCCACAATGTCTCACCAGAAACCCTCGGAGGCACACCCGTGCTCCTACACGTGGTCGTGGCATCCGTGGATGATGTTATGACACTCGGGCTGGCGAACGGCGGACAGGTTGTCCGCGAACCGGCTGACCAACCAACAGGCTATCGGGCTGCAAAGCTTCGCGATACCGCCGGGCACATTTGGTACATCGCAAGCCCAATCCGAACGGGCTAGAACGCGCCCTTTAGCGCGCTTAGCGATGCCGCAGCCACATCGGCGTGCAGCGATGAACCATGCGAGTCCATCGTCACAATCGCTGGAAAGTCTCGCACATGCAAAACCCAGATCGCTTCGGGTGAGCCAAACTCTTCGAGATAGACATCATCGACGCGCTCAATGCACTCTGCATACACCTGCGCCGCCCCCCCGATGGCATGGAGGTAGACGGCCCCGTGTTCACGGCAGGCTTCAAGCGTTTTCGCTCCCATCCCACCCTTGCCAATCACGCCACGCAGCCCATACTTGCCAATCAGACCTGCCTGATACGGTTCTTCACGGATACTCGTCGTCGGTCCGGCCGCTTTGACCGTGAAGCTACGGTCATCACCCTCGCCGCGCTCGATGACAACCGGGCCACAGTGGTAAATCACAGCGCCATTGAGGTCAACGCCATCCGGGACCGCCCCACCGCCCGCCAGGTACTTGTGAACCGCATCCCGCCCGGTGTACATCGTGCCAGAAATCAACACATCATCGCCGGCCTTCAGCGCACGCACAGCCTCTTCGGTCAATGGAGTTGTTAATCGAACTGTCGCCATCACTTCACCTCACAATTTTCCACGTCGGTCGGCATTGGCTCACGCTTTCCAAGGTAGCGTGGCTGCCGGTTGAACACATTGATATCAAGAATTGCTGTAAATCGTGCAAGCCGCTCGCGCATCCAAAGTCCCATTCCAAGGGGAGCCTGTACGGCGTTGTAGCCGATGGCATCGATGCCTCGCTGCCGGGCAATGTAGACCGCACGTTCATTATGAAACGGCTGGCTTACGATCACGAAGCTGTTCTGTCCAAAGACTTTTTGCGCACGGACGATGGAGTCCAGCGTCCGAAACCCCGCGTAGTCGCAAACGACATCCTTTGCTGGAATACCTCGGCGGATGAGATCAGCGCGCATCCGTGTCGGCTCGTTATAGCGCAGGTCGCCATTGTCTCCGCTCACCAACAGGCACTTGACACGCCCTGCCATATAAAGCTGTGCCGCCGCATCGATCCGGGCCTCGTACAGTATGTTTGGCCGCCCACCGGCGACCTTTGGCGATGTCCCGAGAACCACAGCCACATCGTGGAGAGGCACATCGGCAGTCGCATCAAATAGGCGGCCATTCGCAGCAGTCATCACGACACGCTCAGAGACCACACTTGCCGTGCAGACAGCAGCGGTTAGGAGCGCGGCGGTGATGGCCGCAGGCTTAATGGCCTTGCGGAGCTTAGGAGGGATGACCACCGGGTAGGACTTCCTCAGCATCTGTGTACAGCCAGCGGACGATGTTGTCTGTTGCGCCATCCAGGACAACGCCGCGGCGGCGGTGTGCCCAACAGGCGTAGCTCACAGACACAAAGAACGATGCTGGGAGGCGGTTACGTTCCGTGACTTTGCAGCCAAGAAGGGTTGTCTCTCCGCCGAAGCCCATCGGGCCGATGCCAAGACCATTTGCCGTATCAACAATATCCTGCTCAAAGCCTGACAGGTCTTCTCGCGAATTGGTATCGCCAACCACACGGAGCAGCTGTTCCTTCGCCGCATCGAGGCCGCTAGCGCGATCCCCACCAATACAGACACCGACAAAGCCCGGCGCGCAGCCTTGGCCCTGTGCCTTCCAAACGGCGTGGAGCACCGCGGTGCGACAGCCGGCAATATCACGTCCCGCCTTGACGCCAAGCTCAGGAAATTCCATCGGAAGGGAGTATTGCGCACCGACATTTTCGCAACCGCCACCCTTTAGCATGCAGCGGACATCCACGGTTGGATGCTCCCACGCCTCAAAGTGGAACAAAGGCGTACCGGGCCCGATGTTGTTTCCGGAGTTCTTGCCGCTCAGCGCTTCGACACTGTTCTGGCGGAGATAGCCTTTGGATGTTGCTTCAGCGACGGCATTTTCGGCGACCTTGCGAAAGGTGAGCGTGTCGTAGCCAACGGGGTGATGTACGAAGAACTTGATCATCCCGGTGTCCTGGCAGATAGGTGCCGAGCCATCGGCTGCCATTTTGATATTGGTGTCGATGGTATCAAGTGCGAGGAGAGCCCGGGAGCCAAAGCGTTCCTTGGCTGTGCCATCTAGGAGGGCCTTACGGACATCCGGCGGCAGGTCGGTCGACGTCACGCGGATGAGTTCGAGGATGTTGTCAAAGAGCGGAGCTGAAGCCATCTTGGGCACCTGAATTCGGGGGATGAAGTGTCTCAAGTATACCGCCGTGGACAAGCGGACATCGGTACAATCAACGTGCTATGACTGAAACTGAAGCCCTCTCCCTGTTTGAAAAAACCGGCGCATTGCTGTCCGGTCACTTCGTATTGACCAGCGGTCGTCACTCTGATCGATACTTTGAAAAGTTCCACGTTCTCCGCTATCCGGAGTATGTTGAGCAGCTTGGACGTGCGCTTGCAGCGCAATGCGCGGATGTAAAACCTGATGTCGTCCTTGGGCCAACCACACTTGGCATCGTGCTTGCCTACGAGGTCGCAAGGCATCTTGGAGCCACCGCGGCCTATGGCGAAAAGGGTCCCGATGGAAAGCGTTTCCTGCGCCGCCCAGAGCATATGGAAGCCGGCCAGCGCGTGCTCGTAGTAGATGACATCCTGACAACTGGCGGCAGCATCAATGAGTGCATCGAGCTTGTCAATGCCCATGGTTCCGAGCTTGTCGGCGTCGGCGTCCTAGTTGACCGCTCGGGTGGCAAGGTCGATTTTGGGGTACCACTTGCATCCGTTTTGGCGCTGAATGTCCAGAGCTGGGCCCCGGATGAGATTCCTGACTGGCTGGAAGCAACACCGATTACACGCCCAGGTTCCACGGGTAAGAAGTAACGAAAAAGGGGAGGCCGCTGGCCTCCCCTCCTTGCTCTAGGCGTTCAGCCTACTCGCCCGTCTCGCGCTTGGATCCAGAATCCTGCTTTGCGAGGTCATCCTTCTCAGATGCAGGCCATGGAGATCCTGCGAGCTTTTCTTTCAGAACAGTAACCGCTGCCTGAACTTGCTTGCTGATCGGAATAGCTGACTTGCGGTTAGCGGTTGCTCACGCATGATTTTGCGCTGTGCAGTAACGAAAAAGGGGGAGGCCGCTGGCCTCCCCGTCTTGCTTTTGACTTTCGCCTACTCGCCAGTCTCGCGCTTGGATCCAGAGTCCTGCTTTGCGAGGTCATCCTTCTCCGATGCAGGCCACGGGGATCCTGCGAGCTTTTCTTTCAGAACAGTAACCGCTGCCTGAACTTGCTTGCTGATCGGAATCGCTGCCTTGCGGTTACCCGGTTGCTCACGCATGAATTTGCGCTACGCGGTAACGAAAAAGGGGAGGCCGCTGGCCTCCCCTCCTTGCTCTAGGCGTTCAGCCTACTCGCCAGTCTCGCGCTTGGATCCGGAGTCCTGCTTTGCGAGGTCATCCTTCTCCGATGCCGGCCACGGGGATCCCGCGAGCTTTTCTTTCAGAACTGCAAGTGCCGCTTGGACTTGCTTGCTAATCGGAATCGCGGCCTTACGGTTACCCGGTTGCTCACGCATGATTTTGCGCTGCGCGGTAACGAAAAAGGGGAGGCCGCTGGCCTCCCCTCCTTGCTCTAGGCGTTCAGCCTACTCGCCAGTCTCGCGTTTGGATCCAGTGTCCTGCTTTGCGAGGTCATCCTTCTCCGATGCCGGCCACGGGGATCCCGCGAGCTTTTCTTTCAGAACTGCAAGTGCCGCTTGGACTTGCTTGCTAATCGGAATCGCAGCCTTGCGGTTACCCGGTTGCTCACGCATGATTTTGCGCTGCGCATCAAGGTCTTTGTCATCCTCAGGCACAACACGGTCAGGGCGGATGCCACCCTTTTCTCCAACAGGCTCGCCATTTTCATCCCGCTTGAGGTTGATGTCGTGCTTGTCACGCGTGAAGTAATGCTGCGTAGTGACCTTTACAGCACCGCCTGTATCACCTAGTGGCAAAATGGTCTGAACAAGGCCCTTACCGTAAGTACGTGTTCCGATGATGAATGCCGCATTGGCATCCTGAAGCGCGCCGCTCACAATCTCCGATGCACTTGCACTGCTACCGTTGACCAGAACGACGACTGGAATGCTCCCAGATGACAGGGCAGGGATTGTCCGCTTGGAATCGACATTCAAGCTGACCATGCCGCCTTGACGCTCTTTGGTCCACACGACTGGGCCTTCCGCGACAAAACGGGAAACCAGATCACGGGCAACGGTGAGGAGTCCACCAGGGTTACCCCGGAGGTCGAAGACCAGTGCTTTCATTCCCTGCGTCTGCAGCTTTGCAATCGCGGCCGCAACCTGAACATCTGCTTGCTCAGTAAACTGATCAAGCTTTACATAGCCAATCCCGTTCGCAGGATCCAACATCCAAGAGTCGACCACTGGACTTGTAACGATGGCACGAACCAAGTCCACATCGAATGGCTTACTACCCTTACGCTCAATCGTGAGGCGGACCTTGGTGCCAGGCTCACCCTTGATACGCTTGATGACATCATCGAGGCGCTGGCTTGGAGAAATCACCGCACTCTTGCCATCCACGGCGCGGATAAGGTCTCCCGACATTAAGCCCTTGGCCATCGCCGGCGAGTTTGGTATCGGCTCAACAATCAGCGGCTTGTGATCACGTACATCGAGGCGGGCACCGACGCCACCAAAGCTCCCGGATGTCGTTTCCATCTGCTTCTTGAACTCATCCGATGTCCAATACTCGGTATAGATATCGCCAACGGATGCGACCATCCCCTTGATAGCCATATTGTTCAGCTTGTTTGGCCATTCGCGATTTGCCTTAGCATCCTTTGGAGGATTGGCATACTCGGTCATGATGGTGTCACGCACTGCGAGGTAGGTTTCGTATGGCTCGAGGGCGACAGGGCTACCGGCGCTTGCGGCGGGTAATCGGAAGGCAGCAGTCAAGCGCTCACTGAAGAGCGTTGGCATCGCCATCACGGTCGCCACGTTACGGTCAATCGAGCTCTTTCCCTTGAGAGGCTGCAGCGCCCCTTGCGAGAATCCAAGCACTAAACCGGTTGTGAGGAATGCACCAATTACGATGATGCGTCGTGGGGTGATGCCTGCCATTACTTGCCACCTCCAAGTGCCTGAACGGCTTTTGTAACCACTGCCGCTGGTGCAACGGATGTTGGAACGGCAACCGTGGGAACTAGCCCCGTACCAGCCCAGCCGCGTGACTTTCCAGCAAGAGTCCCAACATTGAGCGTAAAGCCAGAGCCATCATCCAATGTATAGAGTCCCTGCAACAGGCCATCTCCAAATGTTGTCTGTCCAACCACTGGTGCCTGACGGCGCTCCAGCATACAGAGTGCGAGCGCTTCAGAAACGGATGCAGTCCCGCGATCGGTAAGCACGGCAACCTTGCCAAGTTTGAGGGCATTGCCCGTCGTCTTTAAGGTCTTGCGGGCGCCTTTTTGACCAATCTCAACGCAGAACGCACCAGGACCAGCGAGGACACCAGCGACAGACTGGCCTGCTTCGATATCGCCTCCCGGGTTACCCCGGAGGTCAACGATTACATTTTTGCCAGCGGAGCCAGCAAGTGCAGCACGGACATCCTTGCCAGCGGTCTCGCCAAAGAATGGAATTTTCAAGAGCACCGTGGATGCGTTGACAGGTTGGACACTGACCGGTTCAACCTTGGTTTGTGTCAGCGAGACAGGAACATCGATTGACTTTCCAGCGCGAAGCACCGTGATCGTGAAGCGATCCTTTTTGGCAACTTCCTTGGCGGCATCCGACTTTACAGCCGAGCGGTCGCCGCGGAGCAGCAGCTCAGCATCACGATACGCCATCCCGTTTTCAATCCGGGCCTTGGTGCTCTTACGAACCTTCTCAACTTCTTCATCGGTGACATCCCGGTCCTGCCAGCGCTGCAATATACGGTTGTAGGCAAGCAATGGACTGTGTCCGAAGACGTAGCGTCCATCCACCTTTTGGACCGAATCGCCAGGTTTCAGACCAGCGATGGCAGCAGGTGAGCCGGCAATCGGCGCAACGACCGTCACACGAAAGTCAGTAAAGCCATCCTGTTTCACGCCACGAATTGTCAAGGCTGCACCGATGCCGTTGAGAATGCCCTTGCCTTCTTGTTCCATCAGCTGGCGGGACGATGACTCTACAAAGGTTGAGTGCGGATCGTCTAAAGATGACAACATCGCGCGGACGGCACCATGCGCCATCTTGTTTTTGTCGGGGAGGTTGTCTACAAACTGGGAGCGGACAAGGCCATACACGGTTTCAAAGAGGGAAAACCCCTGAGTTTCAGTTGCACCGGGGGATGCATCCGTTGCGTTGCCCGGGAGTGTAACGGCAGGAAGCTCGGCAACCTGTGTTCCAGTAGCCCGCGTATTACTGATGGCAGTCGTGGGTTGAGGTGCACGAAGGAGGCGTCCAGCGGCGAAGGCAACTCCGAAGCTTCCGGCCAGCCCAAGCGTGATGATGAGTGAGTTCCAACGTCGCATCGCAGCTTTAACTCCTTACCGGTTGGTAGAGGCGATCCTTTGTTAAGAAAGGCCACAGCCACTCTGCCGGGTCGGAAATTGTACCACCGCACGGTTGTGAATTGTTCCCCAGCATTTGCATCCCACACGCGCGAATAGACATCTTTTTCATGATGAATGGCCCGCTTAATTTGCGCTTCGGCTTACCGGCGTGATAACTTAGCCCTTGCGCCACGGCCTATTTTCGCCCGGTGGTCAATTTAACGTGAGATAAATAAATGAAGCGTACATTTCAACCCAAAAACCGACGTCGCCTGCGTGTGCATGGCTTCCGCGCCAGGATGCGTACCACGGATGGCCGTAACGTCCTCAAGAATCGCCGTGGCCAAGGACGCCATCGCTTGTCTGTATTTGCAAACAAGTAACTTAGCGACCTGACTTCCTTTTTACGCTGATGTTATCGCGCCCGTATCGCTTGACCGAGCGACGCGATTTCGCTACCGTATATAACAGACGCCGCATGGCGCACACTGAGCACCTGACCATTTATTGGATGCAGGACAAACGTGGGCACCGGCGGCGTTTTGGATTTGTCACATCCAAAAAGGTAGGCAAGGCCCACGACCGTAACTTGGTCCGTCGTCGGTTACGTCACGTCTGCGCAGCTTGTGTTGAGTCGTTTATCCCAGGGGATTACATCTTTGTAGCCCGCCCTGGAAGCCCCGAGATCTCACAGGATGCGCTTGCTGTCGAGCTGTTTTCTGCACGTGAGAAGCTGTATTCGCGATTGCCGAAGGAACAGCCGGCGGCTGCGCCTGTTGAGCTTGTGAGCGCTGAAACCATCGACGGTGCTGATGCAACATCAGGGGTTAGCGAATCCCCCATCATCGCGGTCGCAACCACGCAAGCAGGAACAGATTCGAATGAGCAGCCGGTATCACTAGCAGTCCGGATGATCCGCATCTACCAAATGATCTCCCGGAACACGCCATCCACCTGCCGTTATTACCCATCGTGCTCGGAGTTTATGGCGCAGGCGATGCTGCGATACGGGACGTGGCCGGGACTTTGGATGGGTCTGCGCCGTATTACACGGTGCCATCCGTTCGCAAAAGGCGGACATGACCCGGTGCCGTAGTAGAATAGAGGCTGTGCCCACGGAATTCCGGTGAGCACCATATAGAGGAAGATTGAATGAAGTTGATGAGTCTCCATCGGGCATGGACAATCTGGACCATTGCATTGCTGGCTATGTTGACCCTTTCGGGCTGTGGCGGCAATGTCTCAATTCCGGATACTCCTGACGCTGCCATCACCGAGGCCCAGAAAAAGGTCAAGGTTGCAGCCGATGCAGAGACCGCAAAGTCAGCCAAGGTAGGCGAGCTCTGGACGGATGCATCCAGCACCTATAAAGCTGTTCAGGATAAGTTCAAAAACTCCGATATCGGCTACACAGGCGCGATCGAGTCCGCACGTATCATGTCGGACAAGAAAAAAGAGACATACAACGCCTGGAAGCAGCTCGATGCGTATCTTCGCAGCACAGAGATGAAGTCTGCAAAGCGCGAAGAAGCACTTACGCTCTTGCTCGAGCTTGAAACCAAGCAAAACGATGTCAATGCGAAAACTCCTTACTTCAAGGTCATGGACACCTTGGTTCGGATTTTTGGCAACAACAAGAAGTTCAGCCCGGTTCTTGCGATTGTATTCATCGCAATCTTCGTCACGGGTATCCTGTGGCCGCTCCGCTACAAGACATTCAAAAATGCGAAGGAGATGCAGAAGTACGCTCCTCAAATCAAGGATTTGAATGAAAAGTACAAAGCGAATCCGGCCGAGCTGCAGGCAAAGATGAAGGAGTTCCAGCTGGAGCATGGCGTCAACCCAATGGGTGGATGTCTCCCGGCGCTGGCACAGATCCCTGTCTTCCTCCTGATGATTCAGCTCATCAACAACTACCAGTTCAGCTTCCGGGATGCGACATTCCTGTGGATTACGCCAGCCTTTGGCGATCTCTCACAGCTGTGGCCAGCCCCGCTCAAGGGTCAAATCGGACACCACCTCGGTGAGCAGGACATCATTCTTCTGGTTCTGTACGCGGGCACGATGTTTGTGCAGATGAAGCTCAGCCCGCCTCCAACAGACCCGACGCAAGCAGAACAGCAAAAAATGATGAGCACCACGATGCCAGTCATTTACTTTGTGATGATGCTGCAGTACCAACTTCCCAGTGCATTTGTGCTTTACTACTTCGCATCCAACATCCTTGGTGTCGGACAGCAGTGGCTGATTCAGCGTCAGCTCAACGCAGCCGCCGCAGGGACGACCGTGATTATCGAGCCAGGTAAGCCGGCAATCAATGTCAGCAATCCACTCATCACCGGCAAGAAGAAGAAGAAGTAAGCAGCGGCAAAACGCACAGTACGCATTCATATCAAATGCCGGCGACGGGATGCCGGAATAGAAGGACCACCACAATGGCAGATGTAACGGTTGACACCCTCAAAGAGCGCATTTTCGCTTTTGCCGAGGGCTATGCAGCATCCACCGGCCTCGACCTCGCTGTTTCCGTGACGCGCGACACACCAGATGCGATCACCGTATCTGTCGATGGAACCGATGCGGCAAAGGTTGTTGGCAGAGGCTCACGTGTCTTGGATGCCCTCCAGCTGGTAGCCACCACAGCCTGCATCCACCGCGGCGACCCACGTCTGAATGTCCTCTTCGATTCCGAAGGCTATCGCGAACGCCGGGAACAGCTGTTGGTTGAAACGGCAAATGACCTTGCTGCACAGGTAGAAGAAGCTGGCCAGGAAGCTGTCCTTGACCCACTTTCAGCCCTTGAGCGCAAAATTGTTCACAATGCCCTACTTGACCATCCAAGTGTAATGACCTATTCCGAAGGCCTTGAGCCAAATCGCTATATCGTCATCGCGCCACGTCCAGCACAATGAGCACCCCAATCAACGCACTCAGAGCTCTGACATCCGAGCAGATACAGAGTGCCGCAGCAAGAACAGCCGGGAACCCTATCGCGCGTATTGCACGCAATGCTGCGGGCAAAACTGATATCCGCTCGGTTGCGCTCAACCGTGACCGTGTTCAAGCCGTCAGCCATGCGTACTCCCATGTCGTGAAGTCAGGGAAGACAACGAGTCAGTTTGCATCCGGACGTTGCTGGCTCTTTGCCGGCCTGAACCTCTTCCGGATGTCGGCTGCTGAACATCTGGGACTCGAAGACTTTGAGCTTTCGCAGACCTACCTGATGTTTTACGACAAGCTCGAAAAGTCCAACCTCTTTCTAGAGCAGATCATTGACAATCCACAGCTGGAAGTGAGCTCCCGCCTCCTCGACTGGCTATGTGCTGCACCGCTCAACGATGGTGGTCAGTGGGACATGTTCACGAATCTGATCGACAAGTACGGCGTGGTCCCTAAGCGCATCATGCCTGAGACGTTCTCAAGCTCGAACTCAGTCGTGATGAATCAGCACATCACCCAGAAGCTCCGCCGCGAAGCACAAATGCTCCGTTCAAAGATGCAAAATGGCGAGTCTGCGGATGCTATCAAGGTGTACAAAGATGCCGTCATGGATGACATCTACCAGATGCTGACCATCCACCTCGGTGTCCCTCCAACATCGTTTGAGTGGAAGTGGGTTAACAAGGAACACAAATTCCATACGGATGGAGAAATCACACCGCAGCAGTTCCGTGATAAGTATTGTCCTATTGACCTGCACGACAAAGCCTGTCTGATCCACTGCCCACAGGCGAGTAAACAAATTCCAGCGCACTACACCGTGGGCTTTCTCGGAAATGTTGCGGGTGGACGGGAAATCTCGTACCTCAACCTGC
>CAIWTR010000247.1 GCA_903915615.1 uncultured Armatimonadota bacterium | reverse complement strand
TGAATCGATCTGCGGTTGGTTTCCTTGAAATCGGTGGGCTGGATATGTAGATAGATGTCCTTCTGAAACATCGTCTGCTGTACTCCATGTCCCGTAGGTTGACACCCAGTTACAGCCAACAGGGCAATAGAGATATATGCAAACAGCAGCTTCATCGGCAACGAGTGTAGCCTACCTCCACACTCTCTCCCAACGGGTATGCTGTTGTAATAGGTAACATTAATAGTCAGGATGACCGGAAATGTCCTTGAGTTGACCGGTTTTGTCGCCGAAATTACCCTATGGCCGTTTGCCCTGTGAAACATCACAGGGCTATACTTTATGTTGGTGTAACTGTGCAATGACGCAGGGGGGAAAACCATGAACAAGCTGATCGCGGGTGCCGTCGCATTACTCATCACAATGAGCTCTGCCGTTGCTTCAGGACCGAAGAAATTATTGGTCGTTACCGTGACCAAAGGATTCCGCCATGCGGATTCGATTCCGGTTGCTGAGCGTGTTATCGCGGAGCTTGGCAAGAAGTCTGGCAAGTTTGAGGTGGACTACGTCCGCACCGATGCCGAGATGGCAGAAAAGATGACCGTCGAAGCGCTCAAGAAGTACGATGGCGTTTTCTTTGCATCCACGACAGGTTCCTTGCCACTCCCAGATAAGGAAGGCTTCCTCGCGTGGGTACGTTCGGGCAAGGGCTTTGCCGGAGCGCACGCGGCATCTGACACGTTTCACGACTTTGTTCCGTATTTAGAGATGGTGGGCGGTGAGTTCAAGACCCACGGCCCGCAGGTAGAAGTGGAGTGCATCGTCCAGGATGACAAGCATCCAGCGACAAAGCACATCGACAAGACGATCAAGGTTTTCGATGAGATTTATCTCTTTGACCGCTACGACAAGAACAAGATCCATTTGCTGCTCGACTTGGATAAGCATCCGAATACAAAGGAAGCTGGCCACTTCGGCATCGCGTGGTGTAAGTCTTATGGCAAGGGAAAGATGTTCTACACGGAGCTCGGGCACCGCGTGGATGTCTGGGAGAAGCCTTGGTACCAGGAGCATGTCCTGGGTGGGATTTTGTGGAGTCTTGGGATGGCCAAGGGTAGCAGTGACCTCCCGAAGGCAAAGTAGTTTCGGTAGTTCTCGGGATTCAAACCGGTGGATGGGATGGATATTGTAATGAGTGAAGAGTCAAATGTAAGCCGTCGCGAGATGTTTGGTGGCGCGTTGGCACTGGGTCTGCTTGTGGGTGGAGCATCCGCGGCCAATGCCGTCGAGTTGATTCCTGAATCCCATGAGCAGGGTAAAAAGCCAGCAGCAAAGCCGGCACAAAAGCCTGCGGCTAAAGCAGCCACGCCTGCACCAACGGCGCCACCTGCATATCCAGCCGATCCTCCAAAGCCAACCGTCAGCTGCGCTGTTATCGGCCTTGGTGAGCAGGGCCGCGAAGTCCTCAAGGCATTGGATTACCTTGGCAATGCGGACATCAAGCACATCATCGATGTCTACGAGCCAAGCCATCGCCGCGCCGGTGAGATTGCTCCAAAGGCTGCCACGGGAACGGATTACAAGGCTGCGATTGCGGATGCATCCGTAAAGACAATCTTCGTAGCCACCCCAACACACCTCCACCGTGAGATCGTGGTTGCCGCGCTCGAAGCTGGCAAGCATGTTTTCTGTGAAGCGCCGATTGCAAACACCATCGAGGATGCACGTGCGATCGCACTGGCTGCCAAGAAGGCTGCAGAAAAGGGCGTTGTCTTCCACACGGGTTTGCAGGAGCGCACCAACCCACAGCACCATCACGTATGGAAGTTTGTGACAACCGGTGTTCTCGGACCAAACCTCACCACCTGTAAGTCACAGTGGAACAAGAAGACATCCTGGCGCAAGACCGCTCCAAACGGTGCACGCGAAGCAGCACTCAACTGGCGTCTCAGCAAGTCGGTCAGCCTTGGCCTCGTCGGTGAGATTGGTATCCATCCGCTGGACACAGCAGCGTGGTTTGTGAAGAGCGACCCGATTGCTGTCACCGGCTTTGGTTCGCTGACGAACTGGAAGGATGGCCGTGAGGTTGCAGACTCGGTTACGGCTGTACTTGAGTTTGCGAACGGTGTCCGGATGGTCTTTGATGCCACCCTCTCGAACTCATTCGCAGGTAACTACGAGCAGTTCCAGGGCTCGGATGCAGCGATTATGCTGAAGGATCCGATTGACAAGAACACCCGTGCATGGATGATCAAGGAAGCGGATGCAACCGCGCTTGGTTGGGAAGTCTATGCGTACCGTGAGGCGGTCGGTGATGACACGGGTATTGCGCTGGTTGCGGATGCATCCAAGCTCCTGAAGCGTGGTCTCGAGCCAGGTAAGAACCGTAACGTCGACCCGAAGAAGACACCAGTGTATTACGCTTGTGATGCCTTCCTCGATGGCGTACGTGCAGGCAAGCAAACGGAATCGGATGCGATGGTCGGCTACCGTGCGACGGTCGTTGCGATTCGTGCAAACGAAGCGGTGTTGAACGGCGGACGTGTCAATATCACGAAGGAAGACCTCACCGTCTAACAAGCCGGTCGGGTTGGATTTGGGCTCCGGATACACCCGGGGCCCATGTCGGATGCGGTGCTGGATGGTTTTCTGTTCAGCACCAAAAAAGAAAGACCTCACCGTCTAACGAGCCGGTTGGGTTGGATTTGGGCTTCGGATACACCCGGGGCCCATGTCGGATGCGGTGCTGAGTGGTTTTCCGGTCAGCACCAAAAAATAAAGACCTCACCGTCTAACGAGCCGGTCGGGTTGGATTTGGGCTCCGGATACACCCGGGGCTCATTTATACAGGAATAGGAATAATTATGGAAAGTGGAACCAACGGCGCATCCCGTCGTGATTTTCTTAAAGTAGCCACCGGCGCAGCCGGAGCAGTTGTAACGGGTGTCGCAGTCGCGCCAGCAACCGCACAAACCCCAGTGGCAAAGGGCCCAGCAACCCTCACAACAAGCGGTATTGCACACCCAGTCGCAGATGCACCTAACATGAAGGGTGGCATCTTCCCGAAGGGCACCGTGATGGCAACCGGTCGTGTGATCGGCGCCAATGACCGTATCCTCCTCGGCTTCGTCGGTTTGGGTGGACAGGGCACCAACGGTCACCTCCGTGGCTTTGTTGACGATGGCCTGAACCGCAACACCAAGGTTGTCGCAGGATGCGATGTCTACGATGCATACAATGTCCGTGGTGCTGACATCATCAAGAAGGCAGCTGACAAGGGCGGCGATGCCAACCCATTCATGACCCGTGACTACACCAAGCTCTTGGCCCGTAAAGACATTGATGCGATCATGCTCTCCACGCCTGAGCACTGGCACTCACAGATCGCTATCCACGCGATGCAGGCTGGCAAGCACGTTTACATCGAAAAGCCACTTAGCCGCTACTTGGATGAAGCATTCCAGGTCCATGACACCGCTGTTGCAACCAAGCGTGTTGTACAGGTTGGCTCGCAGGGTTGTTCCGATGTCCGCTGGCATGCAGCGGCGAAGGCCATCAAGGATGGACGTATCGGTACCCTCGTGATGGGTCAGGGCTCCTACTGCCGTAATAACCCTAAGGGTGAGTGGAACTACGAGATCCATGAAGGCATCGGACCAGCAAACTTTGACTGGAACCTCTGGCTTGGATCCGCACCACGCCGTGCATGGACCTTCGAAGGCTTTGCAAAGGATGGCGACCAGTTCGCACGTACCGACTCCGGTGCACGCTTCCGCCGCTACCGTAAGTACAACGACTACTCGGCTGGAATCATGGGCGACCTGATGCCACATAAGCTCCACCCATTCTTGATTGCATCCGGTAATCCTGAGTACCCAACCCGCGTTACTGCACTTGGAACCAACACCGTTCACGGACCTGGCACCAAGCACAATGACCGTGAAGTCTCCGACACCATCCAGGTATTGGCTGAGTTCCCGAGCGGCTGGTCGATGCTCTTCGTTGGCTCTACGGTCAACGAGCAGGGTCTCCAGGACATGATCCGTGGCGACAAGGGAACGGTTTACTTTGGTAATGGCGTCGAAGTCAAGATCGAGCGCCCATATGCTGAAGATTACGAAGGCGGTAAGGTTGACACCAACGATGCATCGTTGAGCAAGTATGCGCCGTTTGAGAACATCCCAGCACACGAAAAGAACTGGCTTGACTGTATCCGCAAGGGTGATGTGAACACGAACTGTAACATCGACCTCGCAACCAAGGTCCAGACCATCATTTCGCTGGCAGAAATGTCCGAGCGCAAGGGCAAGGCCATTTCGTTTGATCCTAAGACCCGCAAGGTCACAATGTAATCCCTACTGGGGTTACGAAACTGAGGCACCTCCCGGGAAACTGGGGGGTGTTTTTTCTTTTTTAAAGATGAGCGAAGCGCGCAGGGAACGTCAAAGTCAAGCTCACGATCTAATCTCAGCCGGGGTTATGTAAATAAGGCACCTCCCGGGAAACCGGACAACAAGCCATCTGGAAATGTCTGCTCAAATGACTCAACAGTCCCAACATTCATGCAGAGCGGCATTTTGTGGATGCATCAAAGTGTCCTGTGTACAATGCGTCATCCCTTCGAAGGAGATGGTATTCATGAATCGACGGAACATGCTGTCGTACGTAGTCGCAATCCCTGTGGCTGCAAGCCTTTTACTTGCTGGATGTAACAACGGTGCTAAGACTGCGGGCGGCGATGCTGGTGCAGGCGGAAGCAAAAAGATTGTTATCGCGTGGGCCAAATGGGAGCCAGCAGACAATCTGCAAAAGCTCGCTGCTGACTACACCAAAGAAACCGGAACCGAGGTTGAAGTCCAACAGATTCCCTGGTCCGACTTCGAAACCAAAATCAACTCTGCATGGTCCGGACAGGACAGCAGCTTTGACATGGTCGTAGGTGACTCGCAGTGGCTCGGCAAGGGCGCAACCAATGGCCACTATGTCGACCTCACCGAGTGGTCCAAAACCGAAATCCCTGTCGCCGACATCGAACCAGCCGCACTCAAGAACTACGGCGAATACGATGGCAAGCTCTACGCTGTCCCTTGTATGGCAGATGGCATCGGCTTCTCCTACCGTAAAGACCTCTTTGAAGATGCTGCTGAAAAGGCTGCCTTCAAGGCCAAATACGGCAAGGAACTCTCCATCCCTGAGACCTGGGAAGACTTCCAGAAGATTGCTGAATTCTTCACACGCCCTGACAAAAACCTCTACGGAACCGCCCTCTTCTACTCCAAGGAAGTGGATGGCGCAACCATGGGCTTCGATCAAATCCTCTGGGCATTTGGTGGAAACCTGTCCGACAACGGCCCTGCTGCCGTCAAGGCGCTCGACTTCTGGATTGGCCTGAAGAAATTCTGTCCTCCTGGAGCGGAAACCTTCTACTTCTCCGAGAGCCTGACCGCTTTCCAGGAAGGCAAGGTCGCTACGGCAATGAACTGGTTTGCATTTATGCCAGGCCTCGTCAAGCCAGAGCAGAACAAGTTTGCAGACAAGACCGGCTACTTCGTGGTTCCAAAGGGTCCTGCAGGACGCTATATCTCCCTAGGCGGACAGGGCCTCTCCGTGAGCGCTTACTCCAAGAATCAGGAAGATGCGAAGAAGTTTGCAGCATGGTTCTCCAAGGAAGACACCCAGAAGAAGTGGGTCGCGCTTGGTGGCCTGACAGCAAACAAGAAAGTCTCTGCAACGGATGAGTTCAAGAAAGCCAATCCGTACAACGAGACCTTCTCCGGGTCCGTTCAGTACCTCAAGGACTTCTACAACACGCCGGAATACACCGAGCTGTTGAAGACATCCCAGGATGAGCTGAGCGCTGCAATCACCGGTGCAAAGACATCCAAGGCAGCCCTGGATGCAATCGCTGAAGGACACGCAAAGGTCATCAAGAAGTAAGCTAACCCACAGAAGGCTTTACTTTTACGAAACAGCGCCAAGGCAGAAATGTCGCGGCGCTGTTTTTTCGTTTGGATTTATTAGAGAAGGCAACCGCAACCGAGCTGTTGAAGACATCCCAAGATGAGCTGAGCGCTGCAATCACCGGTGCAAAGACATCCAAGGCAGCCCTGGATGCAATCGCTGAAGGACACGCAAAGGTCATCAAGAAGTAAGCTGACCATAAATAGGCTTTACGCTTCTACAACAGCGCCGTGGCAAATATGTCAGGGCGCTGTTTTTTGTTTTACTTCAAAAGCAACGTGATGTTAGCGCTGCAATCACCGGTGCGAAGACATCCAAGGCGGCACTTGATGCCATCGCGGAAGGACACGCAAAGGTCATCAAGAAGTAAGCTGACCATAAGTAGGCTTTACGCTTCTACAACAGCGCCGTGGCAGAAATGTCATGGCGCTGTTTTTTCGCATCGATGCAATCTGGGAATCTATCAACATCCAGCCACACAGCTGAACACCGTAGAATGATGCATCATGCCCCACATCCTTGGACACCTTGCCACCACTGGTGATGACAGCGCTTACGAACGCACAGAGTCGATACATCTAGCATCCAATTCCTTGGCAACGGCGGGCGGAAACTAAGCAAGCATGGCGATTCCATACATCCGACACGGCCAAGGGATGGTCCGTTCTTACCTCTTCGCAACCAACCAGGATCTCCTCGACCTGACCGACACCCTTGGCGCACGCATCCTCGAACAACACGACTTTGGCAACCACTGCTTCCACACTGAACTAGGTATCGGTGACAGCATCATCGTCGTCGAGAGCGCAGACACACCCCTCCCGGATGCACCGCGCGCAACCACAATGGTCTATGTTCCCGACACGCAAGCGGTCACAAATACACTTGCCGAAAAGGGTTGGTACATCCAGGATGCACCAGCCGAGACGCCCTACGGAGAGACGCAGGCCACACTCGTCGACCACCACGGAAACATCTGGTACATCGCAACCTTCCACGCGCCCACCGCGTGACACGGCACAACCCGCCATTTGCTGCGGGATTTTGGTATTCTGGCAAACAACGATGACGAATTCTGCTCCTCCGATCAAACACGTTTCTGACCGCTCCATCGCCAACATGTTTATGTTGCCGACGATCTTCCTGCTGGTCGCGATGAACGTCTTTCCACTCTTCTGGTCGCTCTGGCTGTCCTTTAATGACTACAAGGCCAGCTCCAAGATCCCACCGAAGTTCATCGGAAACGCAAACTACACCGAAATGCTCTCACGGCCGGAGTCCTGGCAGTCGTTCACCACCACCGCAGCCTTTGTGGTGATGAGCGTGCTTCTTCAGCTCGCGCTCGGCTTCGGCCTCGCGCTCCTCCTCAACCGCGAGTTCAAAGCAAAGGGCATCGTCACAACGCTTTTCCTCCTCCCGATGATGCTCTCAAGCGTCGTGGTCGGCCTCTTCTGGCGCTTCCTGATGGACACCAACTTCGGCCTGATCAACTTCCTCCTCGGCAAAATCGGCCTGATGGACCCTCTCAAGCCGATTGTCTGGACGGATAAACAACATGCGATGTGGTCGGTTGTCATCGCCGACACCTGGCAGTGGACGCCGTTCATCATGCTGATCGCCCTCGCTGGCCTCGCATCCGTACCCAAGACGCTGTTCGAAGCCGCATCCGTAGACCGCGCAACCGAGTGGTTCAAGTTCCGCTTCATCACCATCCCGACCATCGCACCTCTCCTGATGGTCGCGCTCCTCTTCCGCACCCTTGATGCGTTCAAAATGTTTGACCTCGCCTGGATCATGACAGAGCGCGGCTCAACCGTTGAAACCGTGTCGGTTCAGGTCTTCCGTGAAGCCCTCCGTAACTGGAACACGGGTAAAGCCTGCGCATTCGCGTACATCGTTTTGCTGGTGATCATCGGGTTGACGAACCTCTACTTAATGATGATGGCGAAGATCAAAGGCGAGGGCCCTGCGGATGCCGTTCCGCTGTTCAATCCTGAAAGCCCACTGATCAGAGGCATCGGGAAGTTCGCACCGCCAGTCTGCGGTGTCCTCCTCCTCTGGGGCGCCTACTCCGCCGGTGGACCGGCATTCGTCGGCGTTATCGGAGTCCTTGCCGCCATCTGCGCCGCAATCTTCTTCATCCCATCCAATGTCCGCAACGTCCTCGCGTACATCACGATGAGCATCGCGCTGTTCATCTACCTCGCGCCGCTGCTCTGGATGGCTTTAACAAGCTTCAAGCCCTTCGCCGATGTCAACGTCATCCCGCCAAAGGTCGTCTTCACACCGACATTTGAGAACTACCTAAAGATCTTCGCGGATGCCAAGTTCATGCAGCAAATGATGAACTCGACGATTATCGCGGTGATTTCGACCGTCCTCGCAGTTAGCATGGGAACGCTCACCGCATACGCATTCAGCCGGTTCAAGATCAAGGCGAAATCGGATGCCCTCTTCTTCATCCTCTCAACGCGTATGCTGCCCCCGATGGTCGTGCTGGTCCCTGTCTACCTGATGTTCCGCAGCCTCGGACTCCTGAACACCCTCACAGGTCTGATTCTCCTCTACACCACCGTTGGCGTTGCGTTCGCTACATGGCTGATGAAGGGCTTCACGGATGACATCCCGCCTGAGTACGAAGAAGCCGCAATGCTTGACCGCTACTCCCGCCTGACGGCGATTCGTAAGTGTGTGATGCCGTTGATCATCCCCGGGATGGCAGCGACGGCCGTCTTTACCTTCCTGAATGCATGGAATGAGTACGCATTTGGCTACTTCCTGTCCGGTGCCGAGCCACTCACAACCCCACCAAGCATCACCCAGGCGATCGGCTCGGGAACGACGCTCTGGAATGACATCGCCGCCCGCGCGATTCTATTCCTCCTGCCAGCAGCGATCTTCACGTTCCTGATGCGTAAGCACCTCCTCCGCGGGGTCACCTTTGGGGCAATCAAGGGCCGATAGGCAGGAAACGTGTCGCTAAAATTCGACCTCGGAGAATCCGAGGAATCGACAAATACTCAACGGGCACGCGTGCCTTCTGCAAGCTTGCCCGTTGAAACGCTGGAGCTGGATGACACATCCAAGGTCGTTACAGACACGTACGACCGCCCATTTGAATGGGTAAAAAACCCTGTTTTGCGGAAAGAGCTGACATCCAGGATGTCCATCCGCAGGATGAGCAAAGCCAACCGCCTCGCCCTTACGCTGTTCATGGCGGTTGTGCTGCCCATTGTCTATCTGATCATCGCGAGAGTCCTGTTTATCAATAGCAGTGTCCGGGATGGCCGCGACATTTTCGGTGTCATTGCGGTTGGCTTTCAAATGGCGTTTGCCGTACTACTTGCCCCAACGGTAACCAGCGGTGTTATTACGCTGGAGCGCGAAAAGCAGACATGGAATGCATTGCTGCTCTCACGCCTGACCAGCTGGGAAATCGTCTGGGGCAAGCTCCTTGGGTCGGTTCTTCCGGCTCTCGCGATGCAGCTCATCTTCATCCCAATCCTGATCATGGCAGCCCTCAAGGGCGGTGTCAGCCTCGGCAGCTTCATCGGGGCAGAAGTCTTCGTAGTTTTCTGTACGTTCTTCTACGGCATCATCGGGATGTTCTTTAGCTGGCTCTGCCGGCGGACTCAGCTTGCTGCCGCATCCGCGATGGCGACCGTGATGATCTCTGTTGTGGCATCCCCAGTCATGCTTGCGCTCTGGCAGAATTTGACATCAAGCTACCAAGCCAAACCCGAGACCTTCATCCCGCTTTGGACGAATCCGTTTTACGTGATGCTACAAATCACGGGAATCGAGAGTACATCGGGAGTACAGGCATGGCAGTCTGTGGGGATCCCACTATTCTTCTACATCACCAGTGCCTTTGTGGGCTGGCTGCTAAGTGTCGTGATGCTTCGCCGTCTCTCGGATGGCCCTCCGGAGATGACTCCATAATGTTCCGCGCGCTGCCTGAGGATGAACAACCCGCAGGCACACAATCATCCACGCCTTTGGCGGATGAGCATCGCTTGGGGCTTTCCATGGCCGATAGGCAGGAACCGTGTCGCTAAAATTCGACCTCGGAGAATCCGAGGAATCGACAAATCCTCAACGGGCACGCGTGCATTCTGAAAGCCTGCCCGTTGAAACGCTGGAGCTGGATGACATATCCACAGTCGTTACGGACACGTACGACCGACCATTTGAGTGGGTCAAGAACCCTGTTTTGCGGAAAGAGCTGACAAGCCGGATGTCGATCCGCAGGATGAGCAAGGCCAACCGCCTCGCGCTGACGCTGTTCATGGCCGTTGTGCTGCCGATTGTGTATCTGATTATCGCAAGAGTGCTGTTTATCAATAGCAGCGTCCGCGATGGCCGCGACATTTTCGGTGTCA
This sequence comes from uncultured Armatimonadota bacterium, assembly GCA_903915615.1. Classification (GTDB taxonomy): domain Bacteria; phylum Armatimonadota; class Armatimonadia; order Armatimonadales; family Armatimonadaceae; genus CAIRTT01. The sequence continues at coordinate 3,121 of CAIWTR010000247.1, read as the reverse complement.
TTGCGGTTGGCTTTCAAATGGCGTTTGCCGTACTGCTTGCCCCAACGTTAACCAGCGGTGTTATTACGCTAGAGCGCGAAAAGCAGACATGGAATGCCTTGCTGCTCTCACGCCTGACTAGCTGGGAAATCGTCTGGGGCAAGCTCCTTGGGTCCGTCGTACCTGCGCTCGCGATGCAGCTTATCTTCATCCCGATTTTGATCATGGCAGCCCTCAAGGGCGGTGTCAGCCTCGGAAACTTTATTGGGGCCGAAGTCTTCGTGGTGTTCTGTACGTTCTTCTACGGCATCATCGGGATGTTCTTTAGCTGGATTTGCCGACGGACACAGCTTGCTGCCGCATCCGCGATGGCGACCGTGATGATCTCTGTTGTCGCATCCCCGGTTCTTGCGCTCTGGCAGAATTTGACATCTAGTTACCAAGCCAAACCAGAGACATTCATCCCGCTTTGGACGAACCCGTTTTACGTGATGTTGCAGATTACGGGAATCGAAGCCAATGGCACTCCATTGCAGCCTTGGCAGAGTGTTGGCATCCCACTGTTCTTCTATATCACCAGTGCCTTTGTGGGCTGGCTGCTCTCTGTCGTGATGCTTCGCCGTCTCTCGGATGGCCCTCCGGAGATGACTCCATAATGCTTCGTCAGGTACCAGAGGAGGATAAGTCCACAGGCAAACATTCATCCTCGTATTTCGTGGATGAACATCGTGTGGGGCATATCCCGCCGCCAGCACAGCTCAACACCCAAGGCGACGTAGCTACGGAGGAGCGTCAACCATCAGGGACCCGTAGCGTGTCCAGCAACAATCCCATTATTGGGTTGACTGTCAGGCAGTGGTCAGGCATCGGGGGTGCGAAAGGCTTTGAGCGCTACACGCGACCAATCATTCTCGCGCTGGTACTCTTATTCACGGAGTTCTTTACGTTCATCGAGCCCGGTATCACCGGGAGTGTCCTCACAGCCATCAACATCCTGCTCGTACTCCTCTCCGGGTCTGCGAGTATCGCGGGCGAGCGGGATAACAAAACCTGGGATGCGCTTCGCTTGTCGCGCATTGGCACCATGCGCATCATTTTGGGCAAGTGGTTTAGCGCGGCCTTCCCGGCAATCATCACGCAGGCGCTTTTCGCTCTGCTGCTCCTGATCACACCTATTGCGAAGACGATTGGTTTGGAAAAATGGTTGCTGATTCAAGCCATCATGGGTGCATCAACGCTGTTCGCATCCGCACTGTCGGTGTATGTCAGCAGCACTGCGGCATCCACACAAAATGCACAGGGCGGCACCGTCCTTGCAGCATTTATTAGCACAGTTATCGGTGGCTTCGTCAACGGCCTCGTTGGTTCAACGAATCCAATCTTTGCTGTTGGGTTGCTGATTATGCCGGACAGGCTCCGAACGATTGTCGATGCCCCCGTATCCAATTTCCCGAACTGGATCATGACAGCCATAACGATTGCCGGAAGTGCTGTCCTCTACCTCGTGACGTTTGGCCAGCTGGCGAAGTCCGAGGAAGAAACGATCCAGGCAGACAATGCACGGCAGAGATTGGAAGACATCCGTGCCAAGCATCCACCGGAGCTTCCCCAGCTGCGGACCGCTGATTCTGCATCAAATTTGGAGATGACAACCGCAGCGTTGTCGTTGCCTATACAAGCCTTACTTCTCCGATATCTTGCGCAGATCCCCGTGGTTTCCGAGCATCCCCTGATCGGAAAAGAGCTTCGCAGTATCCTGATGCCGGCCGGGTCACAAAGCCGCGCGGGGAGTCTGCGCTGGACGCTCATTGGCGGCCTCATCGGGATGATGTTTGTGTTCACCATCCTCACCGCTGCAGATGGCGCGGATTTCAGGCAAAACGCAGCGCTACGGGTTTATCTTGGCATCGCAGCGGCGATCTGGATGACGGTTCAGACGGCAGCGACCAGTATCCCCAAAGAGCGTGAGAAGCAGACGTGGAACGCGATGCTTTTATCGCGCATCTCGCTCCGTGAAATCATCATCAGTAAAGCCGTGGCGGCTTGTGTCCCCGGGCTGTTGATCATTACCGCGATGCTGCCGATGCTTACCATCGGATTGATTGCGAGCGGCGCAGCGTGGCATGCAGTGTTCACGGCTCCGGCATTAATGATTGCGATGCTTGGGGTTGCTGGCTCTATCGGGATGCTGCTTGGGGCAATCAACCGTAACAGCCGCTCGGCCAGCCTGCAGGCGGCGCTGCTTACGATGATGCTGCTGGGATCCCCGTTTATTGCATCCGGTTTTCCTGCCCTCCGCGGGTTTGCTGACGTAATCATCGGAATGCGGAGCTTGCCGACTGCGACTACTTACATTGTTGGGTCGTTAGGGTTCACCGCGCTGGTCGGGTGGCTGGCGATGCTTGCGGCAAAGCGTGGCCCTCGCGAGTTTGATGCATAGGGTGCAAAACTAGAATAGGATGACAGAACTGGCCCTGTTTTCAGAGGCTTTTGATTTGGATAAAGCATGAACGAACCGCTACGTATTGACCTCAGAAATATCACCAAGCGCTACGACAAGCTGACGGCGGTGGACAACCTCTCGCTTGCGCTTGGCCCGGGTGAAATCTTTGGCTTTATCGGTCCAAACGGCGCTGGGAAAACAACCACTATCAAGATTCTCGCAACATTGCTCGAACCGACCACAGGTACGGCATTTGTGGATGGCATAAATGTGGTGGAAAACCCGGATGCCGTCCGGGCGCGGATTGGGTACATGCCGGATACATTCGGCGTCTACGATGAGTTCAAGGTCTGGGAATACCTCGACTTTTTCGCAGCAGCGTACAAGGTTCCAAAGGGCGACCGCCCGGGGCTGATTGATCTGGTTCTCGACCTAACTAACCTCTCAAACAAAAAGGATGCATACGTCGAGGGACTCTCCCGCGGCATGAAGCAGCGTCTGTGTCTGGCACGCACAATGGTGCATAACCCTAAAGTGCTGCTCCTCGATGAACCAGCGAGTGGTCTCGACCCACGCGCGCGTATCGAGATCCGTGACCTCCTCAAAGAGCTGCGAAACCTTGGCAAGACCATTATTGTGAGCTCGCACATCCTGCCGGAGCTCGCGGACTTTTGTACATCCGTGGGGATTATCGAAAAG
>CAIWTR010000246.1 GCA_903915615.1 uncultured Armatimonadota bacterium | reverse complement strand
TGCTGCGCTGTATTCACTCGCGCGTGCTGTACAGGCATCCAAGGATGAAGCTACGGCAGCGCTGCTTTTCAAACGGCACGCTAAGCTCACATCCCTGCTAAGTGAGATCGACAGCCTCAGCACCCGCGCACAGGAAAAGCCGGATGAGGGTAGCTATAAAACAAGGCTTACAGCCGCACAGGTGAGTCTGATAAAGCTGCTTAAAGCGCCACTGCCCACGGGTACGGGCAACTAGCCAGCAAAACTACGTTGGGCTATGGGGTGAACGACTTCCAATGCCCTTCCGAGATAACATCCACCCGGCCATCGGTGATCTGAATCGCCGTTTCGTCATCGATGGCATAGCACGGAATTCCCATGCCTGCTGCCCATCTCTCTGCGTTCACAAGTCTGTTATCTGGCAAGTCTGGGTGATCCAGATGTGGGAAAATCGCAAAGTCAACTAGCCCTAGCGTCGTGTCGTTTACGGGTGCATCAGCTCCAAGCGCCGGGTCCGTCCAGCCCACAAAGTCATCGCCAATACGCGGCGCCATCACCATACTCCCCGCACTGAGGCCCACCCAAATCGTGTCCTGCAGCTCCGGAAGCAAATCCATCATCCCGGATGCGTACATCCAGTGGGCCAAGTAACCGGCATCCCCGCCTGCGACCAAAAGTACATCGGCCTCGCGGACTTTTGGCATCCATAAATCCGTTGGCAAACTTTGCAATGCCGTTAGCTCGAGCACACCGACAGACTTCCACCCAAGCTCTGCCATCGGGGTGCGGGGCTCATTCCCACTGATGAAATCCCAGACCTTCTTGCCGGGGCCAACCCAAGGATGACCGTACATCGCGGTGGGAATACAGAGGGCACTTGCTTCGTTTATGGGTTTGCCAAGGAGGTTTACAAGCGCCGCCTTGATGCTGTCATTTTTGATTCCAGCGGATGTCAGCAAGAGTTTCATAGGACGCTAGCCCTTGACGGCGCCCGCCGTGATGCCCTTTGTGAGGTGTCGCTGAAGGAGTAAGTAAACGACAAGCGTCGGGACCATCGTGATCACAAGCCCAGCGAACATCAAGCCGAAGTCGCTCTTGTACTGCGCCTGCATCGAGATACTGGCAAGTCCCAGCGGTAGTGTCTTCAGCTTGTTATCTGCGAGGAAGACGATGCCGAAGAGGTATTCATTCCACAGTCCCAGGAAGTTAAAGATAGCCACCGTGATGAGCCCCGGCTTTGCAAGCGGCAGCATCACACTGAAGAATGTCCGCGCTTCGCTCGCGCCATCAATCATCGCCGCTTCGCGAACCCCGCCCGGCAGCGTCCCAAAGAACGATGTCAGCGTGAAAATCGTAAATGGAAGACTTGCCGCAACATAAATCAGGATGATTCCTTCGTGCGAATTGTGGAGCGAAACCGTCAGGTTCCCAAGCTGCAACATCCGGGCAAGAGGCGCAAAGCTACGTGTCAGCACATCCGACCAGTCCGCGTATTGGAAGAATAACGGGATAAGAATGAGCTGCATCGGGATCAGCAAGCCCGCCACAAATGCGTTGTAAATCACATTCCGGCCGCGGAACTCAAAGCGTGACAGACAATACGCCGCCATGCTGCCAAGGAGTAAAATCAGCGCAAGGCTGATACTCACGACTTTGAGTGAGTTCCAAAAGTAGGCGCTAAAGCCAGAACCAATCCAGGCTTTGCTGTAGTTTTCTGCGATGACGGCAAATGTCTTCGCACCGGGGTGCGCCAGCGCATCCGGGATACCAAACGGGCTGCGCGTCACTTCTTTGGTACTTTTGAGACTGGTCGCAAGCACCCAGAACATCGGGAGGACAACG
>CAIWTR010000245.1 GCA_903915615.1 uncultured Armatimonadota bacterium | reverse complement strand
GTACTGAGCGCCTTGCGGGATGCTTCCAGCTTGACCAGCTCCGATTTTTGACCAGCCGTCGGGCCACTGATGGTCGGGCCATCATCGTAGCGGTCCGCATCCTCGGTCTGGTTCCAAATCGCATAGAAGCGATAGTAATCCGTCTGCGTAATCGGATCGTATTTGTGCGTATGGCATTTCGCGCAGCCAAATGTAAGGCCCATCCACACCTGACCCGTTGTATCAACGCGGTCCTTTACGGCAATCGTTCGAAACTCTTCGTCATCCGTGCCGCCTTCATCATTTGTTGGTGTGTTCCGGTGAAAGGCGGTTGCGATTTTGTCGTCCTCGGATGCATCCGGGAGCAGGTCTCCCGCCAGCTGCAGCATCGAGAAGCGGTCATATGGAATATCGGAGTTGTAGGCATCCGTGACCCAGTCACGCCACCGCCAAATACTTCGGCCAAGGTCTTTCTCGTAGCCTTTTGAGTCCGCGTAGCGGGCAAGGTCCATCCACACGCGGGCCCAATGCTCACCGTAATTAGGGCTTGCGAGGAGGCGATCCACTTGGCGTGCGTAGGCATCCGGGCGGGTATCGGCGACAAATGCTTTCATCTCATCCGGCGTTGGCGGGATGCCTGTAAGGTCCAGAGCAGCGCGGCGTAAGAGGGTACGCTTGTCGGTGTCCGGGCTTGGCTGAAGGCCGAAACGTGACATCCCGGCATAGACAAACGCATCAACCGGATGCGAGCTCCACGCTTTTCCCAGCTGTGATGTCGGCAGCGAAGGGCGCTTCGGTGCGATGAATGCCCAGTGCTGCTCGTATTTGGCACCGGACTTTATCCATTGCGTGATGGTTTGAATTTCTTTAGATGTGAGTGGATGTCCTGTTTCAGCGGGTGGCATTTGCAGGCTTCCACCAGTCAGTGTGATCCGCTTAACAACGCCACTTGCGAGCGGGTTGCCAGGGATGATGGCCACAAAGCCACTTGCGGCTGGCTTGAGAGCAGCCGGCGTGTCGAGGCGCAAGCCTGCTTTACGCGCAGCATCATCTGGGCCGTGACAGGAAAAGCACTTGGCAGACAGGATTGGAAGCACATCCGAGCGGTAGCTGACACGCTTGGGAACTGCCAACCCGCGCGATGCACCACCGACCTGAGACCCGGCGGGTGGCTGGGCGATGGCGATGGCGGCCGTCCCGGCGGCGAGGAAGAGTGTCAACCCGATGGCAGCGTTGCCTGCAAGCAGCTTCATGCCACATTACACTCTGTTTGCTCAGGCATTTGCAACCATGACTTTGCCGCTGCCAACATCAGACATTCTGAAGTAATGCGCTACGAATGCATCAGGTTGTGGAGCGCGCTGGTAATGTCCGGGAATGCAAACGCGTAACCAAGCGACTTAGCACGCTCAGCCGACACGCGCTGGCTGACGAGAAGGGCATCCGCGAACTCGCCAAGGAGCAGCTTCAGGGCCCAGGATGGCACCTTAAGCGCCGCTGGCTTTCGCAGCTCACGTCCAATCGCTATCGCCATTTCTTTCATCGTCGAACAGCCTGGCGCAACCGTGTTCACGGCACCCGACCATTGTTCTTCTTCGATGGCTGCGATTAACATCCCGACAACATCATCAATATGTACCCATGGAACCCACTGCGTCCCGGGGCCAAGCGGGCCACCAAGGCCAAGGGTGTAAGGGGAAAAAGGCAGCATCGGAGGTTTGATCAGTGCCTGTAACATCCCGGCATCGCGTGACAGCACCGGCCCAATACGGAAGCAACACACACGGCTTCCGGTTCCGCGCGCGGCGCTTGCTGCCGTCTCCCATTCACGTGCAACATCCGCGAGGAAAGTCTTGCCTACCGGGCTGCTTTCGGTGAGGACGGTATCCCCACCATCCCCATAAATCCCAACCGCAGATGCCTGTAAAAGGACACGTGGCTGCGCTTCGACCAGCATCTGGGTTGTACGGACACGGCTGTCACGGATTTCCTGTTTGTAAGCATCCGTCCACGTACCGCCCGCCATGCTCGCACCGGTAAGGTTGATCACCGCGCTCGCGGCGCCAACGGCCGGGTGCCATGTGTGTTCAGCATCCCAGTGGAAGTAGCGGACATTCGGCATCTGCATCGGCTGGTCGGGATACCGCGTGATGATATCAACGGAGTAGCCTTTGTTCTGGAGCTTTGGGATGAGCGCGGAGCCTACGAGGCCGGACCCACCGGCGATGACAATATTCACAAATGCGATGTCCTGTCTGTCTGCAAGAAAACGGGTTTGGGCTAGTTGGTACTCTCAGGAGTGGCTGTGTACTGTGCGAGCTGCGCGATGTGATACGTGTCATGTGCAAGGACGAGGGTGGCGATGTCCTTGACCGTAATCGTACCGACTTC
>CAIWTR010000244.1 GCA_903915615.1 uncultured Armatimonadota bacterium | reverse complement strand
TTGCTGCTTGCGTAGGATGGACATATTGGAGCGGTTGTCCATCCCCCAAATGCCCTTGGTGCTGACCTCACCCATAAACCACATCAGGTCGGGGATGCCAAGATCAGTCCGGAATTGCTGGATGATCCGGGTGAGGTTCGCAGCGTAATTCCCGTTTACACGGCGGTCCAGCATGTCATTCTCGCCCTGGTGCCAGAGAACGCCTTCGATGGTGTACGGAATTCCCTGTTCTGTCAGGTTTTTGAGGGCGCCGCGGATGAGCTCAAGCGTGCGGGGGTAGAGCTTTTGGCCACTTTCGGGGGCATCCGGGTTCCAGTCGTAGGCGGCGGTTGTGCCTCCGATGGCGGATTTGATAATCGCAATCGGCTGTTTCAGCGTCTTGGTGACTGCGCGTGCAAAGGTTACTTCCGGGCCAAAGGCTTCGTTTGGTGTGAGTGGTGTCCAGCCTTGGAATCCCGCTTTCGGGAGCTCTGGCAAACTTGTAAAGCGCACATCGGGTTGTGTCGCGCCCGCACCCTTGTAGGTGGGATAGGAGTCAATTTTAGCTGCATGGGCATCGGAGCCGACCATGTTTGACTGACCGGCGAGGATGAAGACCTTGATGGGAGTGCGCATGGCGTAGATTCTAGCAGGGATTTAGTCGATGATTACAAAGCTGGTTTTTGAACCTGTGTCGCGAAGTTCATCCTCTGATAGGGTGGAGAGGTACGAGATGAAACGCTTTGCACTGCTATTGTTTTTGGTGATTGGCCTTGGTATCGCGAGTGCGGCTCCGTGGCGTGGCGCGAAGGGTCGCTCTGTTAAGTGTTCCAGCGGCGATTGCCTCCCGGTGGTCCCGCAGGCGATTGTGGGCGAAAAGCCAGTGGCGAGGGTGCCTCCCGCAGATCACTAGAAACAGATGGTATGCGTAGAACCTGCCCGGATGATCTGAGTGCTTGATGACGATTTCAGTTGCTATTCAGTCACAAACCAACCGCCAACTGTAGAGCACCGAGTGGTAAGCGTTTATCTACCCAGTTACCAAAGCTTTTCCATACCTACAAACGCGACGGAGTTCCTTGTATTTCTAACGTTATGTGTTAGGATTTCAATGAAATGGACGAAGTTAGAACTGATTATCTACAGACCATCCGGACACGACTCCGTGACAACCCTATCGTGTCGCTGGTCGGGCCACGTCAGGTAGGCAAGACTACGCTTGCACGGATGTTGGCTGAAGACTACCCGGAACCTGTTCATCACTTTGATCTCGAAGCACCATCCGACCTGGCACGACTCGCAAATCCAGAGCTGGTGCTACGATCCCTGACAGGCCTTGTGACCTTGGATGAGATACAGCGCCGCCCAGATTTGTTCCCATTGCTTCGAGTGCTCGCTGATAGACCGGGTGTGCCAGCGCGTTTCTTGATTCTTGGTAGCGCATCCCCAAAGCTCATCAAGGATGGTAGCGAGAGCCTTGCGGGGCGGGTTTCGTTTATCGATGTAACCGGCTTTGCCCTTTCTGAACTGGAAATGCATTCTCAGCCCCGCTTGTGGTGGCGCGGCGGATTTCCACGGGCCTATCTGGCAACCGATGAAACAGCTGCACGCCAGTGGATTAATGATTTTAGGCGAACATTCCTAGAGCGTGACATCCCACAGCTTGGCATTCAGATTCCCGCTGCTACTCTGGGACGTTTCTGGACGATGATTGCGCATTACCACGGACAAGTACTAAACCTCGCAGAGCTTGCCAGAGCACTGGGAGCATCTGAACCTACTGCGCGACGGTATGTCGATATCCTCAGCGACACGTATGTCGTGCGACAGCTCCCGCCATGGTTCGAAAATCTGAAAAAGCGACAGGTGCGGTCACCAAAAGTGTATGTGCGAGATTTTGGAATCCTGCATGCACTCCTGGGTATCCCGGATGAGGCAGGTCTACAGTCTCATCCGAAGTTAGGGGCATCGTGGGAAGGATTCTGTATCGAGCAGATTTTGCATGTCTGTGGAGACCGCGATGCGTACTTTTGGGGAACGCATAGTGGTGCGGAGCTGGACTTGTTGCTAACACATGGAGGGAAGCGATTAGGCTTTGAGTTCAAGTTTTCAGACCAGCCCCGGACGACAAAATCGATGCACGTAGCGCTTCAGGACCTCGCTCTGGATCATCTGTATGTAGTGCACCCGGGCTCCCACGTGTTTCCTCTGATGGAAGCAATAACTGCGGTCTCGCTGCCACATATGATTGAGCATCTCATGCTGTCACATTCGGAGACCGCAGCACTTTCAGTCCAGAATTCAGGTTGATGTTAGTGATGTACGGTCAGACTATCCAATTGTGTGGAGCGGTAAAGTCGCACCGAAGTCACCTCTATTCCTAAGCGAAATAAGACATCTTCAGTGACC
>CAIWTR010000243.1 GCA_903915615.1 uncultured Armatimonadota bacterium | reverse complement strand
TCAAGGATGGCATCCACTGAGTCGTAGGTGCCTGCAAGCAACGTCTTAACTTCGAGGGAATCGAGGCCAGTTTCAATATCCTGAATGGCCTTGACCACTTCGGTCTCGTAGCTATCAGGGTTGTCATCCTCCTGCGCAAGCTCATAGAGGACTTGAACATCATCTACGCTGGAACGGAGGATATTGAATGGTTCGAGATCTGCTTTAGCGCCTGAGAGGCGCTGCATGAGTTTTTGCGCTGTCGTAGGGTCATCCCAGAGCGATGGCTCAGATGATTGTTGCTCGAGCGCTGCTAGTTCTTGACGACGCTTCGGAAGGTCAAAGATGCCTCCCGAGTTCATCAAGACGATTGCTTAGGGCTTCGATGTCGCGAAAATGGTCTGCGAGCATAAAGTGAATGTCCTGACTATGAGTAGCGGTGCCCAAGGAGGTACCGCCCACCAAAAGTCTACCATGCACGGTGGTCTGACCAAAAGAATGTGCCGGTGAAGAACAAGGTTCTACCAATTTGACTAAGCAGGGAAAAGCTCTATCGTAAACTCCCCCTGCTAATACCGATGCGCATCGATATTGGGGTTTTGTTTTTGACTGACAAAATCCATCATCAACGTCGATTCCCTCGACCCTACGATGGGCTTACCAGCGGATTTTCGCAGGGAAAAACTCTGCAATCAGCTCCTCGTAGTAAGGCCGCAGCGCATCGACATCGGGCTTTGTGTCCGACAGACAACATCGGACATCACCGTCGATTTCCCCCGACCTTACATTGGGCTTACCAGCGGATTTTCGCAGGGAAAAACTCTGCAATCAGCTCCTCATAGTAAGGTCGTAGCGCATCGACATCGGGCTTTGTGTCCGACGGACAACATCAGATTCAATCGACCAGTCCCCCACGAATTGCTATGTGGACGCAGATCTTACCCAAAGCTTACCAGCGAATTTTCGCAGGGAAAAACTCTGCAATCAGCTCCTCGTAGTAAGGCCGTAGCGCATCGACATCCGGCTTTGTGTCCGACTTCGAATAGAGGTCAAACTCATTAAACTTCAACACCCAAGGAAGCATTGCACGGTCGTGGTCATTCTCGAATTGTCTGTAAGCACCCTCACGATGCCAAGGATAAAACGAGTGATAGCGAAGCATCGCCAAGCTTTCCTGAGGCAGATAGTCCTTGGCAACGTGGTAGATGTACTCATCGTGGCCCCATGACAGATGCACATTTTCAAAACCACAGCCACGCTCGTAAACACCTAGCTCTGTCGAGTAGACCGGGTCATTGTGATCTGCATTTAGTGCAAGAAACTCGCTAAACACGACGCGCTCACTATGTTTGCAGCCAACCGCAAAGGTATCCCCAACGACTGCCCATTGCGGCTCACCCCATAAGCATAGAATCTTGCCAAGATCATGGATAAGCCCCGTGAGGATGAACCAGCGTGGATGCCCCTCTTCACGAATCCGCTCAGATGTTTGCAAGAGGTGTTGGATCTGAGAAAGGTCTGTGTCCGGGTCGGAATCATCAACCAGCTGGTTGAGATACTCCATGGCTTCCCAGATGCCCATTTCCATACGGTTCAGCCCCAGGTATTCCGCTTTTTTTGCCTTGACGAAGTCTAGCGTTTGGCCGATGTGGTTTACGCGGTAGAACTCTTTGACACCAGGTCGGACATCTGCCGTGTAGTTACGGAATGCATCCTTTGGCTTATCCGTGTCGGTGAACATGCTCTCGCCAGCGACTGGATAGCGCGCCTTCAAGTCCTCTTCCCATTCATCCAACGATTGCAGTGTATTATCGCTCAAGTGAGTTCTCCTTCATGACAGCCGACGTTGCGGCACAGTTGACTACATCGGTAACAGTGATACATTATTGCCACGATGCAGCAGCAGACAGCAAATACAAAACGTAAGAACAAGCCAAACCTGTGGGGGCTGGCTGGAATACTGTTTTGCCTGAATATTGCCGTCTACTACTTTATGTTCATCTGGCCAGTAAGCACAGCTGCCGTTGGCCGATCTAAGCAGCCGAAGACAGATGCGCTTTCAAATGCAAACATTTCTGGCATCAGCAAGAAAAACTAACGTCCTAAATCGTTCTGAGATAGAACCATCAGTGCGACCCATAGACGGTTAGTAACCACAAAGGTTGCTCCCTACCCGCATCAGCGATCAGTGGCACCAAGGGCCGTCAATAACAGCTCCGCGGATGCAAGATTTGTCGCAAGCGGGACATTGTGGACATCGCAGACTTTCATGAGTGCCAGAATGTCCGGTTCATGAGGATGAGCCGTTAACGGATCACGGAGAAAAATGACCGCTGCAATGGAGCCCTCGGCTACCATCGCACCAATCTGCAAATCGCCACCGAGAGGCCCAGACAGACACCGATGGACAGTAAGTCCAAGCTGTTCTTCGAGGATGCCACCGGTCGTGCTCGTGGCTACAATTTGAAATCGGGACAGCACATCAAGGTGCTGCCCCGCAAACTCCAGCATCTGGTCTTTACGACCATTATGGGCGACCAGCGCAATGCGAATAGGTTGCCCAGTCTGCATCATGGCTGAGGTTTTAGCTGATTGAACATGAGAACCGCGCTGATGATCACCGCGATTGCACTCAAGGAAACAACGCCTGCAGGCCAGATTGCCTGTGTCTTGATAAATCCTGGAAGCATCCTCGGAAGAGGTGCGATTGCTCCAATCAGAATCAATGCCAATCCAAGCTTTGGATTCTTAGCCATCACTAATGCTCCAGCAATGGCAAAGAGTCCTGTACCGACGCCTGCGTAAAGCGAGACTTTGGACTTGGCGACGGCTGAAGCGCCGCCTCCAATCACGATCAAGCCATACAAGCCGGCGATGGCCTGCATTATCTGCGTATTCATTATGCGAGCTGCTCCGCGAGGTCTGTGTTTTCCCATGGGAACGCAGCATGACCAAAGTGGCCGTTGCGTGCCGTATCACGGTAGATCGGCCGTCGGAGGTCAAGCATGCGGATGATGCCAGCCGGGGTCAAATCAACCGTTGCATTGAGCTTTGCAGCAATATCCAAGTCGGTTAATCCCTTTGCAGCCGTGCCCCAGGTATCGACACGCACCGAAACCGGTTGCGCCACACCGATGGCATATGCCAGCTGAATTTCACACCGTGTTGCAAGTCCTGCCTTTACGACATTCTTTGCCAGGTAGCGCGCGGCGTAAGCAGCGGAACGGTCAACCTTTGTCGGATCTTTGCCCGAGAATGCACCGCCGCCGTGGCGGGCATAGCCGCCGTAGGTATCGACGATGATCTTGCGTCCGGTGAGTCCAGTGTCTCCGTGCGGACCACCGATTACGAAGAGGCCAGTTGGGTTGATATGGCGAACGATGTCACCGGTAACCAGTTCTGCAACTTCTGCAAGCACAGGTGCGAAGAGGTGCTCTTCAACAATGGCCTTGACGTCATCGAGGGAGAGGTTCTCATCATGCTGTGTTGAGAACACAAGGGTGTCAATGTGATGTGGTCGGCCAGCGGAATCGTAGGCCATTGTGACTTGGCTCTTTGCATCTGGGCGGAAACCAAGGCCTGGATGTGCACGGCGAACTTCAGCCTGGCGGCGGGTCAGACGGTGCGCAATGGCGATTGGCAGAGGCATGAGCTCAGGCGTCTCATCACAGGCATAACCAAACATCATGCCCTGATCGCCGGCTCCGCCGGTGTCAACACCCATCGCAATATGAGCACTCTGTGCATGCACATAGTTACGCACTTCCACATCGGCTGCGGAGAACATTAGGGCCTTGTCATCGTAGCCAATGTCGGTAATCACAGCACGTGCGATGCGATCAATCACATCCGAGTTCAACTCGGCTCCCGTTGTAACTTCACCCGCAACAACACAGAGGTTTGTTGTAACCAATGTTTCGCAGGCTACCCGGCTCATTGGGTCAGCTGATAGACAATGGTCAAGAACGGCATCACTTACCGCATCTGCAACCTTATCTGGATGCCCCTCACCTACGGATTCAGACGTAAACAACGAAAACTCTGCCATGCTCATCTCCTGTAACAGACATATCTTGGGTTAGCGGCTTGATCCCGGACCAAATACGGACATGTCGTTTTGCCTGTTCATCATACCGAACAACGGGCATGTGAAAACGTAACTGCTAAGCGCTAAATGTTGCGCTTGTAGCTGCAAACGCGCACTTCCAACAAAAGGCGGGATGAGAATATGAAGCTCATCACCCACCTGCATCGTAAAAACCGAGGTGTCGTTTAGCTGGACCGTGGCATTCTTCCAGCGCTCGGATGTAACAAGCTTGAGCACCCGCAGGCGATTCGAACCGCTCGAAACATCGATCGAAACCAAATTCAGGGATGCATCGACAACGCTTGTAACTCGCAGACCATCTGCGGCCAGAAGCCCAATATCAGCCCCGGAGCGAAGCCTACTGGTAGCACGCTGCCCACTGTTTGATACGTAGGCATCGAGCAACATGTCTGATGCCGAACCGGATAGCGGCGATGATGATATGTTGGTCATCGCTGCGTTTTGCGCGCCCGATGCCATATCAAATGTCCCATTTTCATCCAAGCGCTCTGGTAACAACTTTGGTGACAACATTGATGTCTGCACAGCAAACTTGGCCAACGCATCGTGACTGTATGCCGACCAAGAGTGAGACATAAATGCAACCGCTGCATCTTCGATTTCACCCGGCGTCAACCCAGTTGGCGAGTTTTGAAGCGCGATCGAAAGAGCAGCAGCCACATCGCCTGCTTCACGCGCATTCATCGATTGAAAGCCATCATCCGCGCGGCCAACACATCCCCAAAGCCAGTCCGTACGAACCTGGACCGCCGCTACCAAAGCTTTCAGGGATCCCTGGAGGTTTGCCTCACTTACCGCATCACCAATGTGGGCAACAAATGCGTGGTCGACCAACACGACGCGTGCCAGCGCGACAACATCATCAAGTTCGCGCTTTTGCTTCTCCACACCGCTTCTTGGCAGCTGTAGGTGAACTCCGGTAATCGGCTCCGATGTGTCCAACATCGCAACTTTTCCACGGCGTACCCGATAGGTTCGAATCAGATTTGTACGAACCGAACTCGGGAGGCGCTCCGCGGCCTGCAGCCATGGGTAGAGACTCCAGACACTGACCGATGGCGCAGTGGTCGGCGGGGATGCAACGAGCCTTCCAGATGGGAGTGCGATGTCTTCTCCGTACAGGGCCGGAACTGCTGGAGATGGCACTGGAAGACTTACTCTTGATGTCTTTGCTGCGACATACGTGTACGGACCGTAGCGGGTGCGAATCTCCGTTCGTACCAGAGGGCCATTTACACGAGCAGGAAACCCATCCAGCATTGCAAGAGCAAGTAAAGGTGAAATAGGAGCATACGGTGTGTTCCAGGTCTGTGTCGT
>CAIWTR010000242.1 GCA_903915615.1 uncultured Armatimonadota bacterium | reverse complement strand
ACCTGTGACTCCCGGTGTTCCACCGGGAGTCAACATTTTTTAGCACTGCCATGCACCACGCATCCGAGTACATCCTCCCAACCGCCTGCATCACCCTGATCGCCGCCGGACTCGCACTCGCGTGGCAGCTCTCCGCGAAAACCGTCTCCTCGACCGGACGCCCCGCCAGCGACATCATCTCTGGCGCACGCTTTGAAAATGTCACCGCACAAGGCTACACAAATGGGGAACGCGCATGGAACGTCACCGCCCCACGCGTCATCGCCGACCGCTCCGCACACCAGCTTGACTTTCAAGGCGGCCTAAATGCCGAAATCACCTACGCTGGCACAAAACGCGTGACATTCCATGCGCCACGTGCCCAATATCACGATGAAAATGGGCGCTTTGATGCCAGTGGACCGCTGTTCATCACACTGCTTCCACCCGCAAAACCAACCGAGAATGACATCCCTGCCAGCTTTGGAACCATTACCATCACCACCCTGTCGCTCATCTGGATGACCGCTTCCCAACAGCTGGATTGCCCCACTCCTGTCAATGTCCAAACGGCAAAGGGAAACCTGATGTTTGACTCCATCACCGCGGATTTCGCACACACAAACATCAAAGGCACACGCCTTCGCGGTAAATTCCTCGTAGAGGACCTCCCGTGAACCTGAGACTGCCCATCGCTACCGCTATCGTTGGACTCTGCGCAGCACTCGCGATCGCACAGTCCAAAGATAAAACGCCGCCCGCACTCGGGTCACAAACCAAACCCGCTGCCCAAAAGCCAGCCAAACCCGGGACGAAACCACTCCCGGATGACATCAAGACTGCCAAAGACTCCGGCGCCAAGGAGTCGTTCAAGCCATCCGGACCCGATGACCCTTACGTCTACCCCTATGGAGATGAAGGCACGTATGTCGACACTCCGGATGGCGGCATCGCAACCCTCAAAGGCAATGCACGCCTCCTCTATAAAGAGACCAAATTTCAATCCGCAATCGTCACTTACAATCGCAAATCACAAATCGGTACCAGCCCGGGGAATGTCACGGTTGATGATGCACAAAACACCATCACCGCGAATCAAGGGACAGCCAATTATGGCAAGAAGCTAGTCAATCTCACTGGGGATGTTCACATCACGGCACGACCGAAGCAGAATGCCACGACCGCTCCGGAAGGCTCTGTCCGCAAGGAATTTTCCAATCCCGTTGACATCCGTGGCAGCAAAGTGGACTACTCATGGAAAACAAAGACAGCCATACTCTCGAGTGACACCGTCATCACCTTCCGTGCCCGCGAGCGCAACTGGACCGTAACCGCCGATAACCTCGAATACCGCGGAGGTGAAGAGAAAGCACTGCTCCGGGGCAACCTCCTCGCTAAGTCGGACAAGGGCGAGCTCCTCAAAGGCAAGTCGGCTATCGTGACCCTCACGGATGGCAAAGAAGCCATCGATATTACAGGTGTCGAAGATGGCAGCAAGTTCAAAGTGGATGATGAGGATGAAAAGGCTGCTCCACCAACGGACGCGCCAAAAGGTGGGGGGCTGAAACCACCAGGGAAACCAGGAAAGCCTGACAAGCCGGAAACCACGCCTCCGCCAGCTGGTGGGGATGCAAAACCCGGCACCACGCCTCCGCCGCCGACCACTGCCACATGATGACGCTTGTTGGTAACGGGTCTGGGCAACGTCCTGTCCTTGGATGGGCAGTCAACGTAACCTACCTTGACCGCCGCCCGACGATCGACATCGCGACCATCGCCCGTCTGCGGAAATCTGTCGAAGTAGATGAAACCGCACTCGACATCGTGCTTGTGGTCGATCGCATCGATGTCGGACTTTGGATGCCTCTCCCCGTCGGGAGCACACTGGTTGGCATCGTCTCGCAGCAGCCCTTCCCACCGGATATCCAAAACCCACTGGATATCCCGTGCGTCCATGTTTCTGAGCTACCGGATGAAGCCATCGCCGATGGGATGCTTGTCCTCGTCGACCCGCTTCGCAATCTGGTGCTCGTTGAACCTACCGCTGATGAGCTGGTCCGTATCCAGATAACACGGAAAACACGCTACGCCATCGGGGATGGCCATATCCCCGTCCACACCCGCGGCGGTGTCAACATCCCTATCTACGCTGAAATCGTTACCGAGTCCGACATTGCCGTAAGTCTTTCCCAAGGCGCGGATGGACTGGTCATCCTGATGGAAAGTGCGGTCGACACTTGGGATGCCTGCCTCGCAACAGGGAGTCAGGTATGGGTTTCTGCCGAGCTCAGCACTGCCCTTGAACGCACTGGGACAACCGGATGGGTGACATCGCCAAGCACTGTCGAAGCTGGGCGACCCGCGTTTCAGGCGGCGGTCAGTGATGTCATCCGCGAGAAGGGAATCGTCGTCCCGCCGCTGCGGATTGTGGATGTCCGCTGTGATGCAAGCTTTGTGCTGCCGGAGGATGCCGCTGACCACCTCCTCTGTGACTTGGAAACATTGCCCATCGATATTCTTTCCACACCACCGTGCTGGGTTGTGCTCACCACGGCCCAGGATGCCACTGCTGCCGTCATCGGGGGCGCCGCAGGGCTTGTCGTCCCCGCAGCCGCAATCGCGGAAACAAAGGACATTCTGCGTCATGCAGCAGCACACGAATAGGTAGACTGTAATCCATGCATATCCTCCTCTTGAATAACGGCGAAGATGAAACCCTCGTAAGCCAGCTGCACGATATCGTCGTCAGTTTTAACGGGATGTTTACCCTGCACGCGTATTCCGAGGCAGCCGTTCCTCAAGATGTTCTTGAGCAAACAGAAATTGTGCTCTGCGCCGCACTTCCTGCGACATTACGCGACCGGATGTCAAACCTAAAGCTTGTTCAGTTCTGGTCTGCGGGCGTGGATGGCAAGCTGTATCCAGAGCTGTTTACCAACCCGGATGGCCGTGAGGTGATGATCAGTACGGGAAGCGGCATTCATGCGGCATCGTGTTCTGAGCATGTCCTCGCGATGATGCTTTCCTTTGCGCGTGGAATTCATCTGTCGGTTGATGCGCAGCGTGCGGCAACATGGAGCCGCCGCGAACAGGCAGACAAGCTGTTTACGCTT
>CAIWTR010000241.1 GCA_903915615.1 uncultured Armatimonadota bacterium | reverse complement strand
TGCCGAATTGGAAGCGCGAGCGCGAGGCCTGTCTTCTTGCGGTCCTCGGTTAGGAGGCCAACGCCGGCACCGATGCAGACATGTGGGCCTTTTCCAAGAGGAACAGATTTTCCATCGATTGTGAGCGTTCCAGTGGATGGCTCCAAACCGAAGAGAGTTCTCAGTGTGCGGGAGCGGCCGGAGCCGGTAAGGCCCGCGATTCCGATGACTTCACCTTCGTGAATATCTAGTTTAAAGCCCGGAAGGTCGATGGCAACCTTGACGGCACCGGGTTCGATAGCGGCGCGTGGGTAAAAGTCTTTGAGGTCACGCCCGACCATCGCCTTGACAACCTTACTCGTGTCCGTATCAGCGGTGTCGGCTTCGTAGACCAGCTCGCCATCCCGGAGAATTACAAAGCGGTCACTAATCGCAAAGCATTCAGGGAGGCGGTGGCTGACATACACAATGCCAAGGCCCTTTGCACGTAGGTCTCGGAGGGTCTCAAAAAGCGACAAAATGTCTTGCTCGCCAAGACTGGATGTCGGTTCATCCAGAAGAAGAACCTTGGCATCCCGGGCCAGAGCTTTGGCAATTTCGACCAGCTGGCGCTGCGCCGGACCGAGCGAATCCACCATCGCCGCCGGATCAATCGCGAAGCCATGGGTCTCGAGGACTTCCTTTGCGCGTTGATAGACGGCTTTGTGATCGATGATGCCAAATTTCGTTGGCTCATTACCCAGACAGATGTTGGCTGCAACCGATAGGTGTGGGGAGAGGTTAAGCTCCTGGTAGACCATTTGGATGCCGAGGGCAGCGGCCTTTGCCGGAGTGCTAAGGGAAACCGCTTCACCCAGCCAGCGGACATCGCCCGTGTCTGGAGGCTGCAGACCGGTGATGGCCTTGAGCAGCGTGGATTTTCCCGCCCCATTTTCACCAAGCAGGGCGATAATCTCGCCCTGCCCGATTCGGAAGTCGACGCCCTTCAGTGCCTTGACGGCGCTGCCGAACGACTTTTCGATGCCCTTAAGGGTCAGCCAGTCTGCCATTCAGGCAGGCTACTTCGCTGCCGGACGCAGTGCCTTGACTTCAGGAGTTTCCGCATTCTCCTTGGTCATCACGACGCAGCCCGTGTCAATCGTCTTCGCTGGGGACTTGCCGGTCAGGTGCTCGTGCATCGCCTTGACAGCCGCATAACCCATGTTCTCAGGATTCTGGAGGATGAGCGCATCGATATCGCCCTTCACAACTGCTTCATCGAGCTGAGTGGTGATATCAAAGCCGATCAGCTTGATCTTGCCAAGGAGGTTGCGGTTCTTGACTGCCTGCAATGCGCCGACGATTGTCGGTTCAGCAGGAGCATAGATGGCAACAACATCCGGATCCTTGGTCAGAAGGTCCTCGGTGACTTGTTGGCTCTTCGCACGGTCGGACATGCCAAAGTTGGACTTGACAATCTTGATGCCCGGAGCGTTCTTCTTGAGATACTCTTCGAAGCCATTTTCACGGTCATTCACGGATGCGGCATTTGCAGCCATCATAATCATCCCGACCTTGCCAGATGTCACACCAGACTTGATGAGACGCTCGGCGGCCAGCTCGCCGCCTTTGCGGTTGTCGGTAGCCGTGAAGCTGACATAGGAGTCTTCAGGGACATCCGCTGCGGAGTCAAACAGCACAACTGGGATATTTGCTTCTTTTGCCTTCTTGATGACATTTGAGAGGGCGGATTTGTCCAGTGGCGCGAGGAGGATGCCATCCACTTTGGCGGCAATCGCGTTCTCGACGACGGCGATTTGTCCGGATGTATCCGATTCCTTTTGCGCGCCATCCCACT
>CAIWTR010000240.1 GCA_903915615.1 uncultured Armatimonadota bacterium | reverse complement strand
GCGCAGCGTTGGAAGAATGTCAATCGTCATCGCAGGCTGGGTTGTCACCATCCCCTGTGGAATCACCCCCGGCCAGGATGCGATCATCGGGACACGGATTCCACCCTCCCAGCTCGTCCCTTTCCCCTCGCGGAGCTCTCCCCGCGAACCAGCATGCTCGCCGTAGGACAGCCAGGGGCCGTTATCCGATGTGAATATCACCAATGTGTCATCCGTTAGGCCAAGCTGTTTCACGCGGGCAAGAATCTGGCCGATGCTGTCATCGATTTCCGCAATGACATCCGCGTACAAACCCTTTCCCGTTCGCCCGGTCCACTTTCGGCTTGCAAAGAGGGGGACATGCGGCATCGAGTACGGCATGTAGAGAAAAAATGGCTGTTTATGATTCTTGTCGATGAAGCCAAGGGCCTCCCGTGTGCAGTCAGCTGTGATATTGCGCATGCTCTCAGGAGTGACATCCGCGTCGACAACCTCCCGGTTTCTTCGTAGCTGGAGCGGTGGGTATGCCTTTGGAGCCTCCGGGTGCCGTGGCCACATATCATTCGAATACGGATAACCAAACGAGAAGTCAAAGCCGTGGTTGTTCGGATGGAACACTTCCTGGTGCCCAAGGTGCCACTTACCGATGACGGCTGTTGTGTAGCCACGGGTTTTGAGCATCTCACCAATGGTCTGTTCATCGGACGAGATACCGTTTTTGGAGTTTGGTCCCAGCGCTCCGTGAATCCCGATACGGTTTGGGTAACAGCCCGTGAGAAGTCCCGCACGGCTTGCACTGCACACAGCCTGTGCCGAATAAAAGCTGGTAAAGCGATTCCCACCTGCGGCGAGGCGGTCAAGGTTTGGTGTTGGATTCGTCTTCGAACCAAAACAGCCAAGGTCTGCATAGCCAAGGTCATCTGCGAAGAAGAGGATGATATTCGGGAGGCGGCGCGGTTGCATGGGCAGAGTATACAGAAAACACCCCGGTCTGGTTGACCGGGGTGTTGTTCATTTGCGTGCAGGCTTTCACCTGCGATTGAGCCTGATTAGAGCTCGCGCTGGATTTGACGCATTTCGAAGAATTCGAACTGGTCGCCTTCGATGATGTCGTTGTAATCACGGATTGTAAGACCACATTCGTAGCCTTCCTGAACCTCACGTACATCATCCTTGAAGCGCTTAAGCGTGTCGATATCTCCAGTGTGTGTGAGCTCTCCATTACGGAAAACACGCACCTTGAAGCTACGCTTGGTATAGCCCTTGTCGATATAGATACCGGCAATTTGGCGTCCACCAGGGAGCTTAAACATTTGGCGGATGACGCCATGCCCAGTGATGTGCTCTTCGAAGATTGGTGGAAGAAGGTTGAGCATCGCTTCCTTGACTGCATCGATCAACTCATAGATGATCTTGTAGTTTCGGATTCGAACGTGTTCCTTTTCCGCCTTACGCTCGATAGAGCCTGCCGTTCCGACATTGAAGCCGATAACAAGACAGTTCTTGTCATCTGCCTTACGGTCGGATGAAACGAGCTGGATATCCGACTCGCTGATTGGTCCGACAGCCGCATGGAGAATCCTGACACGAACTTCTTCGTTGCCAAGTGGTTCAAGGCTTTCACGGATAGCTTGGACAGAGCCTTGGACATCGGCCTTGATAACAAGGTTGAGTTCCTTAGCCGCACCAAAGCGAAGCACGTGATAAAGCTGCTCGAGTGTTTGGCGTCCGCCAACTTCGAACTTCTCTTCCCGTCGTACAACATCACGCTCTGCAGCGAGGCGTCGTGCTTCCTTTTCATCCTTGACAACCTCGACGGAGTCACCTGCCATCGGGGTTCCACTGAGGCCGATAATCTCGACCGGGTAGGATGGGCCAGCTGCCTTCATCGGCTTGCCGGAATCATCGGTGAGGACGCGTGCTTTACCGAACTCGATGCCAGCAAGGACAACATCGCCTGGCTTCATCGTACCGTTTTGAATCAAAACGGTCGCTACGGTACCGCGTCCACGCTCAACCTTGGCCTCGAGGACGGTGCCACGCACCTTGCCATTTGGGTCAGCCTTTGGATCAACAACGGCTTCACTTACAAGGAGGATGGCATCCAGGAGGGCATCGATACCTTCGCCTGTCTTTGCGGACAGGTTGACGGTTTGGATGTCTCCACCGTAAGCCTCAGGAAGCAACTCGTAGCGGGTGAGGTCTGTAAGGACCCGTTCCGGATTACTCGTTGGGAGGTCGCACTTGTTGACCGCAATGATGATCGGTACGCCAGCTTCCTTGGCAACCCGGATGGATTCCTCGGTTTGTGGCATGATCGAGTCATCGGCTGCGACGACAATCACAATGATGTCCGTGACCGATGCACCCCGCGCACGCATCGATGAGAATGCGGCGTGTCCAGGAGTATCGATAAAGGTAATCTTTTGACCGTTACGTTCGGTTTGATAAGCCCCGATGTGTTGTGTGATTCCGCCGGCTTCACCAGCGGCAACACGTGCACGCCGGATGGAGTCGAGGAGGGTGGTCTTTCCGTGGTCGACGTGGCCCATGATGGTCACGACGGGTGGACGGTGAACTAGCTCTCCCTCGGTTGAGTTGACAACCTTACGTTCAATCTTGGGCTTGGCTTGGTTGGATGCCTTCTTAGGAGCAGTGTCATCCTTGGAACCAACAACGGCCACAACGGGAATATTCCGGTTGTAGTGAGGGGTTGGAACGGTGAACGGAACTGACGGAGCGGGGAGGTCTTTAAGTCTATCTGCCGGGTCGCCGGATCTTTGTCCCGGGTGCATCGGCCTATTAGGTGTGTTTGGCCTGGTTGCTGCTGGCTTTGGCGCAGCAGGCTTCGGCGCAGGCGTTGGGTTTTCTTTCTCCGCCTTGGCCTTTGCAACGGCTTCACGCTCGGCAACTGTCTCTTCTTCAGAGCGCAGTGCACGAATGAGAATACCGAGCTTCCTGGCAATCTTGGTTGCCGCATCCGGTGAAAGCCGCTGCGTAGGACTTGCCTTGGTGATTCCGAAAGTAACGAGGACTTCAAGAATCTTGGCAGGACCAACACCAAGCTGATCACCAAGTGCTTGGACGGTTACATTGAATGGGACTGTCGGAGCCGCTGCGAGAGCTGCATCCTTGATCGCCTTCAACGCCGCCTTAATATTATTGCGAATCTTTTCCGCAGTAACGTCATCAATGTTGCTCGATGGTGAAAGAGTTCCGAACCCTTCCTTTTCAAGCATCGCGACGACTTCTGCGTTGCTTCGCTTCACTTCTTTGGCCAGATCGTAAATTCTGATCGGCATAAACACCTCTTCCCGAATGCGTCAGTGATTCATTGGACGCTCCCCGGTCACATGGATTTTGAATTTATTGCAGTGTGGACGGCACAGCCGCCGCCTATGCAACCTCTTATGGTACCGCATCGGGGGAGGGAAAGGAGGTTACTCTGGAATGGTTTTAGATGTATCCAGTGGTGCAGGCGTAAGACCTGCAAAATGTGTCCGGAGTTCCGCTTCAAGCGTTCCCGGAACCTGGCATTTGAGGGTTCGCGCCAAGCCGCCCTTTTTGAATGCAAGGGTAAGGCAGGCCTCTGAATTACACAGATACGCCCCTCGGCCAGCGCGCTTTCCACTTGGGTCAAGGGCCACGCCGCCGCCATCCGGTAAACGGACAACGCGCACCAGTGTCCACTTGCCGTCTTTCGAGCGGCAGGCAGCACAGGTGCGCGTTGGTTGCTTACGCAGTGTCGTCACTTCGTGGGTACGCAGTGACTAATCTTCGTCTTCGTCGTCATCAAATCCGGAGAGGTCGATAATCGAGTCATCCACATCCTCAAGAACAACATCCTCAAGCGTTACGACATCATCCGCATCAGCAGTTGCGTCTTCAGTTGTTTCGACTTCAGCATCGATGATTGGTGTGAGCTCGATGACTTCTTCAGCGTAGATTTCATCATCTTGATCATTTTCCTCTTCGTCATCGTCATCCGGGAGGTCAGCGATCTTCTTGGTGTCGTAGATGTCTTCTTCTTCGTAATCCGGTTCTTCAAGCGGCGCGACGGATTCCATGAACTCAGGAAGGTCACCTGCGTGGAGCTGGGACTCGGAGCGGATATCAATCCTCCAGCCGGTCAGCTTTGCCGCGAGACGAACATTCTGGCCTTCCTTGCCAATCGCAAGGGACAAATGAATGTCCTGAACGATGACAAGCGCAGCCTTATTGATTTCATCGAGGCGAACTTCCACCACCTTCGCAGGTGAGAGCGACTCGATGATGAACTGGCGCTGATCAGGGGACCAACGGACAATGTCCACCTTTTCGTTGCGAAGCTCATCCACAACCGCCTGCACACGCTGGCCGCGGTGACCAACACAGGATCCAACTGGATCGTAGCGGTCATCCTTTGCCGCAACGGCAATCTTTGAACGTTGACCTGGGTCACGGGCTACGGATTTG
>CAIWTR010000239.1 GCA_903915615.1 uncultured Armatimonadota bacterium | reverse complement strand
TTTTCGCGGAGAGCTGCCACGCGAGTGCGAGTCCGGCGGCGATCAGGGTGATGCAGGCGGTTGGGAGGATGTACTCGGATGCGTGGTGCATGGCAGTGCTAAAAAATGTTGACTCCCGGTGGAACACCGGGAGTCACAGGTTTGTTTGTAAACGTTCCGAGGGTTAGATCTTTGGCGGGAATGGAGGTCCATCCGTGTTGCCAAGCTTGAAGGTCCCAAGGGTCCGTGTCTCGGTTGCTTGAATAGACATTACTGGGAAGCCATCGGACACAAAGTCGTAGAGCTCACCACCAAGGTAACCGGAGCGGTAGAAGCGGTCTGACCCATTGGTAGCCTTTGGTGCTGCCAGGAAGCCGCTCTTAGATGTTGTGAATGCAGCACACTTCAAGGAGAAGGTGCCATCCAAGCCTGTTGTCGCGGATGCTCCGTTCAATGTAACAACAACACCTTCGATGGGTGTGTCGTTATTATTGATGTCGATAATCTTCCCAGTGAACGTTACAAGGCGGGTGTCGGTGCCTCCGTTATCACTGGATGAACCACCGCATCCGGTGATGGCCATCGCCACAGCGGACAAGGCACAGCAGCCAAGCATGGCGCGTCTCGTCCATGTCTTCGTCGTTGCAGCTACAGCGCTGGCAGTCTCGACCTTCATTCGGTACCTCCGGACGTCGGCATACTCCTGTGTACATACACAGACCGACAATCGACCAACAGTATAACGGAACTCACGATTTACCTGCAACCAGATAGATTTAGACGTGTATCCGGATTATGGACTCGAAACCTGTCGCTTGCCTTCATACAGGCAACAGAAACTGCGGATATTTTTCGCCCACACCAATCTATGATCGGAATGTTACGTTTAGAAGACCCTTAATTGGTTTATCCACCATAAGGTTATACCGGTATTAATGCTCGCAGGTGATGCCAGACATACTGTATTGTGCATCCATGCTCAGCGTCATTCTTCCTTTGACATTTGCCATTATTGCGCCTATTCAGGACACGGCGAAGCCAACGGCTTACAAGCCAAATCCCGATGCGGTGCGCGCGCGCGACATGTATGCCGACTTGCGGCTATTGGATTCGCTGCTTCCTTTGGAGCTGACGAAGGACCAGATAACGCAGCTGTTGGTTCCCATGAAGGCTGCTCAAAAAGAGTATGAGGGTTTGTTGAAGCAGGGAGATGATGCTGCCAAGGGTTTGGCGGATGCATTGACCGAGGCGCGTAATGCTGCGATTGAGGGCAAAAAAGCGCCTGCGGAGCTCAGTAAAAAGATTGATGATTTGGGCAAGGCTGCCGAAACCCGTCAGGTGACGGCGTATCAAAAGTCGGTTGAGTCTACGCTTGCGGTGACATTGAAGGTGTTGACGGCTCCGCAAAAGGGCGATCTCTTGCGTCAGAGCGAGAAGGCATTTGGCGGAAAGCGTGTCCCAAAGGCATTTCAGAACAATCCTGAGAAGGCCCCTAAGGATCAAGTTGAGGCATTGGCATTGATCGAATTCGTCAAGGGTGTGTTGTTGATAGATCGCACCATTGTTTTGATGGAAGCGATGGCTGCGAAGAAGTAGCGTCCCGGTCTCGAAAAATAGAAGCGGCCCCCTCCCGGGGGCAGCTTTTTTTTCGTTACGATCAGCCTTTTTTGAGCTGCCAGCTTTCATCAAAGAATCCAGCATCCAGAACCTGTTGCTGTCCATCCGAGAGGCGAATCACCCCCCAGTCGGGCAGCTTGGGTGTATGCAATGCATTTGAGCCCGCGCTGTGCTCATACCAGGTGTAGCCAGAATTGAGCACGATGTACTTGTCCGGGTTGAGTGGATTTGGGTAAACGAGGACAGGATACGCTTCCGTTGGACCGTAGAGGCGCCCGTTTACGGAGAGGCCACGCTTGTCCCACTTTATTGGAAGCTTACCAATCACCTTACCAAGGATAGAGTTGCTCTGCGGATCGCCCCAGACAACGATATGTGACTCGGCAAGCTGTTTTGCTGTCAGGTCTTTGTCGGTCACCGTTGGCAGCTCGCCGCGGAAGAAGCGCTTCCAGTCCGTTGCAGCCCGCTGTCGAGCTTTCTCAAGAAAAGCGCCCGTGCTACCAACCAGCGGTGTGCCGCTTGGCGCAACGAAGATCACGCTGTCAAGAAATGCATCATCCACTGGACCCTGTACACCGTGGTGTTTGACCAGCGCGCTGCGTTTGGCAGGGGTATGTGTGGATGATGTCCACTTTCCGTTCTGCAGGGCATAAACCGCATTTGGAGTAACGTTTTGTCCATCAATGGTGACGCGCTTGGGGGCCTGCTCAAGGGTGATGGAGAAGCTCTCAACGCCCTTGGTCTTGATGTCAACCCGGTCACCGCTAGCTGAGCGTGTCGCATCCACAAGAGACTCCGCATAGTGCTCACGGAGGCGGTGGACCGTTACCCAGTAATGGCTGTTGTAGCGCAGTGTCCACGTGGTAAAGCGCACGCGTTCGGGATTGCGGTTACGGCCTTTATTAGCAGCATCCGTAACAAAGGTTTCGATGATCGGCTTGCTGTCCTTGTGGTACCAGTGTCCGGTATCTGGCCCGGTCACACGGGGAAGGTCAAGCCCAACGGCTTTCATCGCCTTTTCCATCGCATCCGCGGCCTGCTTCTGTCCATCCTTGTCGCCGTTGTAGGCGATTGTCGGGAGGTTGGAGAGGTTGGTTGGCCAATCGGTTGCGTCGTACCATTTCCAGAGCTGGACCTGCCATTTTGGGAATGTCGCTCCATTGGAATAGGAGCGTTGGAACTCAGGGGTCTCGCTAAATCCGGCTCCGGGCGCAGCGGCGGCCCATTTGTCTGCATGATGTACCGCGAAGTGCCACGTCGCCCCGCCGCCCATCGAAAACCCACGAACGGTGATGCGGTCTTCATCAATCCTATAGCGGCGTTGGACATCTGCCATCGCTTCAAGCGTGTCGGTCTCGCCTGCTACATGGTTTGCATTGCAGAAGCGACCGTACGGATGCAGGACAAAGACATTATCGGGAGCAAAATCGCCAAGTGACTTGCGACGGCCATCCAAAAACGACAGCTCGGTCAGCTGCTCACCGCGGCCATGGAACCAGATATCCAAGCGGTAGCGTGCCCGGCCGCGCTGCGACCAGGATGCGGGAATCACCAGACCGTATGGCTGGACGGAGCCATCGATGCGGCTGACATACCCGCGTACAACCAATCCGGTCGCATCATTCCAAGGCGTCAATCCACGCTCAAGAGCATCCGCACGCTTACTTCCTTCATCCAAAAGCTCATAGGCCGCAGCCAGCTCCCGTGAATTGTAAACGGTGTTCTCGCTGACCGACCATAGAACCGCTTTCGCATAGATTGCCACATCCGGCCAAAACTGACTTTTGCTCTTAAGGACATCCACGCGTTTCTGCAGCTCTCCAGCAGCGGTCAACAGACGTTGTCGATCAGCGGCTGGGATTTCCATCCCCATCGGCGGGATCACTTTGCCTTCTGGTGGAAGGGGGTGCTGCACGGCACGGCCGAAAATCATGCGTCCTGACATAGTCTAAATTTCCTCTTCATCGGGTTCAGATGCATCCATACATCCATCATCAGCACACCCTTTCACCACCTCCGGTGGTGCATCCTGCAAGCGTGCAACAATACGCCTATCGATCGCGGCAATCGAGATTGCAGCGGCCCCCAGAAGCATCCCAGTGGCGCTCGACACAAACTGCACCATCCGCACATGGCGGAGGCTGCTCCGGTAACGCACGGCCGCGCCCGTTCCAATCACAAACAATGACAGCGCACAGGCAAGGGCAAGTCGTTTACCACCCCGAATACGGGTAGTGATACGTAAAATGCGGTCCAACACAATCGTGGCCATAAAGCCGATCAAAATATGCGCGAGGCGTCGCAGGGCATCGTTGAGCTGATACATACTTACGCCAAAGTCACTAATGGGCTGGTACTGCGGCGCAAGGCTATTCAAAACCCAATATGTTCCAAGCCAGCTTGACCGGTATGAACCGGCATTGGATGCCGTCCACGCCACAAGCACAAGCAGAATGAGGAAAGGGATACTTGCATACAGCACACGGATTAGACGTTTCATGCATCAACCTCACTGCGTTGCAATTGTTTCACGTGGAACAATTCCAACGCATGAGAAACAGATTCTGAAAGCACAACATTGAATTCTGGCGACTGCATGTTTTCCAACCAATGGATTTCAGCATCCTCGGTTGGGTGGCTGTAATACCGCTTCCGGATGCCATGGCAGGTAAACCCTAAGCGTGCATAGATTCGCTTGGCCGCGACATTCCCGGCACGCACTTCAAGCGTTGCCCGTGAACACTGGTGCGGCGCTCGGCTACAAAGCGCAAGAAGATACGCAGTCAAAACCAAACCTAATCCACACCCGGAATGCTCCTCCAGAATGGAAACATTGTCGAAGAAAGCCTCTGCAGCATAGTCATCCAGCGCTGGAGTGATGTTTGCTGCGGCGCAGCCGACAAGCGTTCCATCTATGAAAATGCCGCAGCAGCTGCCGTTGTGCCCCAATATTAGGGACTCAAAGGAGCTCACACTGGTGGATGGCTGGAAGCGTGTTGCTTCGATTGCCGCTGCCATGGATGCTTCTTCTACGCGAAGGGGCCGGCACGCTACTGTTCCGCCTGGATGTTGAAACACCCAAGCTGCTTCGGCAACCAGCGAATAACGCTGGTTGACATCAAACGCATTACCGCCGGGGTGTTGGCTCAAACGCATCCTTGCCAGCACGAACCGCATCCGGAATCTCAATCGGATAGGTCCCCGTAAAACACGCCAGGCAGAAGTTCTCATTCGAAAGCGCCATCGCCTTACTCAAGCCATCCGTGCTGAGATAGCCAAGCGATGTTGCTCCGATGTGCTCACGAATCTTCTCAACGGTTGCATGACTTGCGATTAGCTGATCTCGGGTTGCCATGTCGATGCCATAGAAACACGGATGCGCAACTGGAGGGCTTGAAATTCGGACATGCACTTCTTTCGCACCAGCATCCAGCAATAATCTAACGATCTTACCGGTGGTCGTCCCACGCACGATGGAATCATCCACCATCACCACCCGCTTACCCTCAAGCGCTTCGCGCATCGGCGTAAGCTTCATCCGCACACCCATCTCACGCATCCGCTGGTTTGGCTGAATAAATGTACGCTGGATGTAACGGTTCTTGACCATCCCTTCACCAAACGGGATGCCGCTTGCTTCCGCAAAGCCAAGCGCCGCAGGTGTGCCGCTGTCTGGAACGCCAATCACGAGGTCTGCTTCGACGGGATGCTCACCGTAAAGGGCTGCGCCCATTCTCCGGCGGGCTGCGTGGAGACTCTGACCAAACATTTCGGAGTCGGGACGCGCAAAATAAATCGTCTCGAACATACACAGCGCATGACGCTGCATCTCGACAGCCTTTACAGATGACCAGCCATCTGCATTAATGACAATCATTTCACCCGGAGTCACATCGCGTACAAAGACGGCACCAACCGTGTTGATGGCACAGGTTTCGGATGCCAACACCCAGTGCGACTGCCCAAGCTTGCCAAGACACAGCGGTCGGACACCATACGCATCCCGTACACCAATCACCGTGTCATGTGACATGATGACCAATGAGAAGGCACCCTCAAGGCGGATAACGGCGGTACGGACAGCTTCGACGATGCCGAGGTCCATGTTCTCGCTGATCAGATGTGCAATCACTTCAGAGTCGTTGGTTGATTCAAAGACCACACCACGCCCCATAAGCTCAGTGCGCAAAGCATCCGTGTTGATCAGATTGCCATTATGCGCAACGGCAACATACTCGCCATTGGCAAGGCAGCACATGATTGGCTGTGCATTCCGCAACACCGATGAACCGGTTGTGCTGTAGCGGGTGTGACCAACCGCAGCAAAACCTTTCAACGAATGAAGGATGTCTTCCGAGAAGACCTGGGTGACCAAGCCCATTTCTTTGTGGACGTGGATATGGCTGCCATCAGTTACAGCTATACCCGCAGACTCTTGGCCTCTGTGCTGTAGGGCGAACAAACCAAAGTAGGATAGTCTGGCTACATCCTCACCTGGTGCGTACACCCCAAATACGCCGCATTCATCATTAATACGGTCATCGGCTCGCGGATCATCAGAAAACATTAGGGGCTCCACACTTTGGATGCTGTCACTCACGGCGTCAAGTGTATCGCCGCAAGCCTCCACTTTCGACCCCAACACACGGGTGCAATGGTATACTGCACCGGTTTTTTCAGCGGGAGCAGAAGTTAATTATGCCATCAATGCGACAAGTCCGCGCCCGAATTCGGGTCGCCAAAAATATTCAGCAAATCACAAAGGCCATGAAAATGGTCGCCGCTGCACGTCTCAAGCGTGCACAGGATCGTGTGCAATCTGCACGTCCTTACGCGGAACAAATGCGTACCGTAATGGGCTCGCTTGCAAATGCAGCTGGCACATCCGTTGCACACCCTCTCCTTGAACAACGTACATCTATCAAGCGAATCGGCATTCTTGCCGTCACCGCTGACCGCGGACTCTGCGGTTCCTATGCTACGAACATTCTCAAAAAGACCGCTGAAGTGATGCGCACCTGTGGACCAGATGGCACCGCACCGTCCCCTGAAGACATCCGCGGTATCGTCATCGGGCGCAAGGGCCAAGCCTACTTCCGCCGCCGCGGTATCCCCGTCGCCGCTGAGTTTGCGATCAACATGACAGGCACCACATTCGGTGAAGCAGCGGATATCAGCCGCAAAGCGCAAGCGATGTACGTGTCTGGTGAAGTGGATGTCGTTTACTTGGTCTACACCAAGTTCCTGAGTGCACTTACGCAGCAGCCGACCGCTGTTCAGCTTCTGCCATTGCAAACCGAAACCGAAAGCGCATCATCAGGGGCATCCGAGGATGCACTCTTCGAGCCAGATGCAGCAACGCTGTTTGGTGAAATGGTTCCACGCTCGGTGGACACACTTGTCTACCAGGCTTTGCTTGAGTCGGTGGCATCGGA
>CAIWTR010000238.1 GCA_903915615.1 uncultured Armatimonadota bacterium | reverse complement strand
TGATCTCAATAGAAACTTCCCAGGGCACTGGCGTGGTGAAAGTGAGCAATACGGTGCGGGTCCGTACCCGACATCGGAACCCGAGGCACGGGCACTGGTCGACTTCATCGCGAAGCACCCAAACATCTGCCACGCTTTGACATTTCATACGTATTCCGGTGTCCTCCTTCGTCCCTACGGCACCAGCGCAGATGACAGTATGCCTGCCGAAGACCTTTGGACATTCCAGGAAATCGGAAAGAAAGGTACCGAGATAACGGGTTATCCTGCGATCTCCGTCTTCCATGATTTCAAATACCATCCAAAGGAAGTGATCACCGGCGTCTTCGATGACTGGTGCTACGACCATTTTGGAATCTATGCGTGGACGGTCGAGATATGGAGTCCTCATCGACAAGCTGGCATCACCGAGGGTTTTGATGCAACAACAAAACAAGGGGCCTTCAAGTTTACGACCTGGGGCCGCAACCATGAGCTGTCCGACGACATCAAGCTTCTAAAGTGGAGCGATGATGCCCTTAAGGGTGAAGGGTATCTTCCGTGGGTCCCGTTTACGCATCCACAGCTGGGTGACATCGAAATCGGCGGATGGGACACGCTTTACGCCTTCCGGAATCCACCATCCGAATTCCTTTTCGATGAAATCCAGAGATTTAGCAAATGGGTTATCTGGCAGGCACTGATAACTCCTGAACTTGAGCTTGAAGTGCAAACGACGCATCTGTCTGGGACAACTTACAAAATCCGGGCTATTGCCAAAAATGTAGGATTTCTCCCGACATACGTTTCAAAGCAGGCACTTGCGAAGAAAGTTGTTCGTGGAATTGTGATGGAGCTCACCGCCGATTCGGATATCAGTTACATCACAGGTAAGCAACGGACCGAGCTTGGACAGTGCGAAGGCTACCACCTCAAAGGTGTCGCAAACTCTGGCTATGCAGGCGATGTCACAGATTATAAGGTTGTTGCTGAATGGACGATAAGTGCGCCATCGGGAACATCAGTTAAGGTTGACCTGAAGCATACACGTGGCGGCTGTAAACACACAACCGTCGTACTTTAATCAGAAAAGCCCTCCATGGATAACATCCAAAGAGGGCTTACCTTTTGCCATGTGGGTCGGCTGGGACTCGAACCCAGGACCAATGCCTTAAAAGGGCACTGCTCTACCGCTGAGCTACCAACCCGTGAGCGGACTGATTATACCACTCAGCGTAGACTAGTATCTACGTAATTGAACGATTGAAAGCGTTTTGTCGAATCTCTATTGATCTCCTCTCTGTAGATCTATATGGATACTGCTGTTCTGGGATGTCTAAACCCGGTGTTAATCGGGATACAGAATTTGCCTGATGCACGACATAATCATATTGTTAAGTATCTTGGTTATCTGGTTGGTCGAAAGGACGGAATATGTACTCTGTGTCATGGCTCTATGCAATGTTTGTTCTCGTCCAAACACTCCCTCAGACACCAGCAACATCTGGCCCCGCTACGGATGTAACGACATACAGGACAACAAGATCGTTGACATCTGCGCAGCGTGCCCGTGCGGCGATGCAACCAAAGTATGGTGCCACTCCGCTAACATCAGCGTCATCAGGCTTATCTAGCAGCAATACGGCTGCAGCGCAGTCAAAGGCCACCGCTTTGGTTTCTCTGAATCGTGCAAAGCGCTCTAGTCAGTATGTGCCAGAAGACATTAACGATAAGGCGACATGGAAACGACAAGGTATTGCAACAGCAACACCGTGGGAACGTGAGGTCGGCGGCTGGGATAAGCGTCCCGACTGGAAACCAAAGAGTACATGGGATGGAACGCTAACGCGCGTCTCTGGTGGAAATCTAGCTGGCACCGCAACGAGCGGTAGGCAGTCATTCGATACCAAGCATCCTAATCTTGTCGTTAACGGCAAGGTCCCCGTAAAACGTCGCTGAAGCAACGAATGTGGTTGATGTTCCGCCTCTGGCTTGGCGAAAAACCAGAGTTACCAAGGCGGGTTGTCCAACGTGCATGAACTGCACGGACATCACGCATAAACGAATCCAGCACCTAAGGCGACTTGCGGCGTTGCTCCGCAGGAACTAACTTTTTCAGTCGTGCGAGCTCATCCCGGATGATGGCTGCATGCTCGAAGTCCAAGCTGCGTGCGGCTTGCTTCATTTCCTTTTCCATGTCAACCAATGTTGACATCAGCTGGTCAAGGGACATGTTCTCAGGTTGCTTTGTGGAGCTAGCTTTGTAGTGCGTCTTGGCTTCAGCAACTTTCTTGCTTTCAATAATCTGACGCACGGCCTTGATGACGGTAGATGGTGTGATGCCATTGACCGTGTTGTGGGCTTGCTGCTTTTCCCGGCGTCGCTGCGTTTCCGTCATCGCCCGCTCCATCGAGCCCGTAATCCGATCGGCATACATGATGACCTGCCCACCGACATTTCGTGCAGCACGTCCTATCGTCTGTATAAGCGCAGTATCACTCCGTAGAAACCCTTCTTTGTCGGCATCGAGAATCGCAACCAGCGACACCTCAGGAAGGTCCAGACCTTCACGTAAAAGGTTGATACCAACAATCACATCGTAGACACCAAGACGAAGGTCACGCAAGATCTCAGTACGTTCCAGCGTATGGACCTCTGAGTGGAGATATTGGACTTTCATCGCAAGGTCAACCAGGTAATCGGTCAGGTCCTCAGCCATCTTTTTGGTGAGCGTTGTGACAATCACACGTTCACCACGCTCTGTGCGAAGTCGGATTTCCCCGACAAGGTCATCAATCTGACCTTTAGATGGCTTTAGAATGATTTCAGGATCGACAAGACCTGTAGGCCGGATGATCTGTTCAACAATTCTTTCCGAGTTTTGTCGTTCAAAGGGACCAGGCGTTGCGCTGACGAAGACACACTGTCCAATGGTCTCCTCCCATTCCTGGTAGCGAAGAGGGCGATTATCGGCAGCGCTTGGAAGGCGGAAACCATATTCAATCAGCGTGTCTTTACGTCGCTTATCACCGGCGAACATCGCATGAATCTGTGGCAATGTCTGGTGCGACTCATCGACAACAACCAGAAAATCATCCGGGAAGTAATCCAGAAGCGTGTTTGGTGCAGTCCCGGGTCCACGTCCATCAAACCAACGTGAATAGTTTTCAACTCCCGAACAGTAGCCAAGCTCACGTATCATTTCGAGGTCAAAGCGTGTCCGTTGTTCAATACGCTGCGCCTCAATCAGCTTGTCCTGTGACTTAAAGCGTCGTACGGATTCCAGCATTTCGGCTTCGATGCCAGCCAGAGCAACTTCCATACGCTCCGGGTCCGAGACGAAGTGGCTTGCCGGGAAGATTGTTATCTCATCCCGCTCTTCCAACGTCTCACCCGTCAGCTGGTCAATCAAGGAAATGGCACGCACATCATCCCAGTCAAATGAGATCCGGATGACAACTTCCTCATCCTTTGGTTGAATCTCGAGCGTGTCCCCTAGTACCCGAAAGGTGCCACGGGTCAAAGCAAAGTCATTACGTGAAAACTGTATGCTCACCAGCCGCCTGAGGACTTCATCGCGATCGTAGGATTGTCCCCGTTTAAACCAGACAATCATGTTCTTGTAGTCCTGCGGCGAACCTAGTCCATAGATACACGACACAGATGCAACAATAATGACATCACGGCGCTCGAGAACCGACTGCGTGGCGCTGTGACGTAATCGGTCTATTTCCTCATTGACCGACATATCTTTCTCGATATAGGTATCGGTCTGGGCGATGTAAGCTTCTGGCTGAAAATAGTCGTAGTAACTGACAAAGTATTCGACAGCATTGTTTGGAAAGAAGTCGCGGAATTCACCACATAGCTGCGCAGCAAGCGTTTTGTTATGTGCAATTACAAGTGTTGGACGCTGTACGCGTTCAATGACGTTTGCGATGGAAAAGGTCTTTCCCGTTCCCGTTGCACCGAGTAGCGTCTGAAAACGAAAACCGGAATTGAGACCATCGACAAGGCCGTCGATTGCAGTAGGCTGATCTCCCCCGGGTGTGTAGGACGATACGACTTGAAACGGTCGGTCTGGCAAGCTTGTCTCCTAGGAACTTAGTAACTCCTATTCTAGCATTGGCAACCGTGTTGATAGATGGTTCAGCGCACTGGCGATGTAACAGGGAGACTTTTGCTAGGTGCAGCGACCTTACGCTTTATGGACATCATCATTGCTCCAACGGCAAGGAAGCTACCTAAGAACAGATATGGCTCAATGGGCACGAGAAAGCGATGATTACTGAATGTCAAGACGTGAACAGCCGTGACGACCACCAATGGAATACCAATGAGGGCAAGCTCTGGCTTCCGTCGGTAGACGATAAGCCCACCTATGAATAGAAGGAGAAAAATGGTGCGTAGCAGCACAATCGCTTTGACAACACCCGTCTCCTGCTCCTGACGATAGCCAGTAAGCGATTTAGGTCCCCATAACTCCCAGAGAGATATTCCCCGCTGCCGAAGGAACCGCGCTGGGTTCTTGAGAGCAAACTGAATGTAGGTCTTTACGGCCGTCTTCTGCTGCGCCTCGGGATAGGCAACAAATTCTGTACCATTGCTGTCGCTATTGATCGAAATGAGCAGATTGTTGCCAAATGCATGTGGCGGTCGTGCAAGGGGTGATTTTTCAACAACAAAAAGTAGGCCTGCGCCCAACAAAAATCCACTTACGATGAACAAAGGCAGCTTGATGGTGCGTGATAACACCGCAAAAACGACTGGTATCAGCAAGCCGATCAGCATCAGCGAAGGCCGGATCGCTCCCGTCATGTGAAACAACAGACCGATTCCAAGGCAAAGAGGCAAGAGCGAACCAGGAGCCTTATCCCGATGATTCCATACCCACAGTGCCCCACCCATAGCGGCTAAAAGAACAAACGTAGCGATTGTCTCGGTCATCACTAGCTGTGCGTACCGCAGCTGATGCGGATAGACAGCGATCAGTGAACATGCAGCGATTGGTAGCCATCGGTCAAACTTACAAAGCTTCCCGAGGATATAAGTCAGCGGAATACATGCTGTCGAGAGGACGATGTTTAGTCCAAGGAGTGCCGTTACAGTTTGCGCGGTTGGTAAGAAGCTGCGGAATAGCGCAATGACAAGCGGATACCCATTTGGAAATGAACTGATCGGGGCTTCATTAACGATTCCATCGGCGACCAAGAGGTACATTTTCGAATCGTAGACCAGTGGGTCTGCGTGCATCAGGAAGACGAACACAATTCGCAAGATCAGACCTGCCAAAGTGATGGCAGAAACCACGACTAAATCCCGTTTGTCCAAAGTCATGTTTTCATCTTTGGCAGCAATGCGGCAAAGTCTCAGTAGATTTTATTTATGATGATAGAAGTGAGCGGAGTGATTCCATTCCCTTTTCAGCCGTGCGCTTTCTTGCATCCGAAACGTACAGGGCGCACCGGACACCATAAGCCCACTGTGTCAAGCGGGCGGCTGAAATATTCCATCCGGCCGCAGTCAAATTTCGACAGAGCGCGTGGACCGCACTTGAATCATTTGCAAGACGAACATCCACGAGCAGCATTTCTGCATCTAGTGGTACCAGCGTCAGCGACTGTGTACGCCCAAGAACTGCCGCGGGTCTACGTTTGCGTGCAATCATGTCGCCTACGGTTTCTTTACCACTGACGGCTTTCTCAAAGGCTACGACAAGCTCATTTCTAAGGGATCGATCGATGCCGCGCTCCCTATAATCAACCCGAAGGGTATCGATTACAATTGCGCTAGCATCAGCGGTACTTCGTGTAAAGACCTGTGCAGAGTGGAGCTTGATGTCATAGGCATAAAGGACACCGGTGATCTTGGCAAGCAAACCTGGACGCGGGTCGTCAAAGGCAACAATGGTAACGATCGACTCACGCTCTGTAGCGTTTCCACGGACATCAACGACGACGGGAAAATCTGTCTCACCGATGAGCAATGTGTGCGCCATTTCAACGTGAAGGCGGATTTCATCCAGTGGTGTGTTCAGCAGATACGATGCTGGCATCGAATCGATATGTCGTTGTACCCGCTCAGCATCGACAGCAGTACCATCATCCAGTGTTACCAGACGTCGCCGAATCCGATCGCGTACCTGATCCATTTTCCGAGCATCTGGTTCAAACAGATCATCCGCACTGTTGTGACTAAACTCGTTTTCACAACGTTGCACAAGCTCATCCAGTAACCGACCAGCCGATCGAGACCAAACACCTGGTCCGACAGCGTTCACATCAGCCCACGTCAGGACGTATAGCATCCGTAACATGTCGGAATCGCCCAGTGCTTCGTGAACGGTTTTAATCGTCTCAGGACGTGACAGATCGCGAAGCCGTGCTGTATCTGCGAGCAGCAAGTGATAACGAACAAGACGTTGTACCCGTGTTGTTACATCCGCTGGACAGCCAAGACGAGCACAGATATGAGGGACACGATCCGCACCGGTAATCTCATGTGGTGCTGGTTGCCCAGAGCTATCGAGACGCCACTGTTTTCCAAGGTCATGCATCAATGCGGCAAGGTACAAGGTGGCTGTCGATGCAATTGTCGCAAAAGTGTAGCGATAAGCCTCGAGCTCATCATCCTGTTTTAGCGGAGCAGACAGACTTTCGAGGTTTCTGACAACGTTTAGGGAATGTTCACCGACTGTGCTTATGTGAGCTGGATCGTATGCAATCACCCGCATGGCTTCTGTGAATTCTGGAAGTACTTGTTCCAGGATCCCGGTACGAATCATCGTTTTGATGGCATCGGTGATTCCCCGTGACTGCCCTATTGCATTCAACAGAATCTTACTAACGACAGGTACGCCAACATTTCCAGCTGCCTGCTGAATACGTTCCACACAGGAAGCCGAAAGACTTAGGTTAAGGCGTTGAGATGCATCTATGGCGGCTGGGACCCATTCGCGTGCAGTGTCGATCGTCGCAAGATCTGTAACGGTGATGGTGTTTCGAAGCACTGCAACACCGGGCGCCGACAGCGGTAATGGTCCTTCAAGACACCGGGACATAATCTTGTTGGACAGCTCAAGTATTGTTGCAGCATGCCCGTAGTAATCGTGCATAAACGCTTGCACCGCAGGGATGTCAACATTAGAAGTGTAGCCAAGCAATTCAGCAGTCGCTTCTTGCCGCGCGATGACTAAGCGATCACGCCGCTCCCCCGCTACCAGGTGCAGGGCATTTCGTGTCCGGATCAGATAATCTCGTCCCTCCCGGATGACATCCGCTTCCTCAGCTGTCACGACTTTTCGTCGGACGAGCTCACGGTAGAGAGCATCACCAGACTTTCCAAAACGCACCATCGCTATCCACTGCGCGGACTGAACATCCCGAAGCCCACCAGCGCCCTCTTTTACATCCGGTTCAAGCAGATAGGGAGAATCTCCGCTCCTATGAATAATGGACCGTCGTTCGGCAGACTTTTGAAACAAAAAGTCAGCCATTTGAAGTGTTGAACGGTAAACAGTGTCGAACCTTTCATAGAGGGAACGATCTCCGCAGATGAAGCGGCTGTCTAGCAGTGCTGTTTGGGTCTGATGGTCAAGCCCACCAGCGAGAATCTCGTCCATCGACCGGTAGGCGTAACCAACTTTGATTCTGCAGCCCGAGAGGAGAACGTCCATGACAAGCTGAAAGGCTTCACGTAGGATTGGTGGGTCATCGGTGCGATCAACGAGAAACGTAAGATCAACATCCGACCATGGGGCCAGACACTTCTGCCCGTATCCACCCGTTGCAACAACCGTTATATTGCTGGGAATTTCACCAGACCGATCACACGCAAGTTCAAAGAGCCGCTTGATGGTGATGTCCATCAGGTCGCTGTGGTGCCGTCCCCAAGTTCGACCGCCTATAGAAGGTGTCCAAGCTTGCCGAATATCTTCCCGTAGCTGGAGGAGACGAGCCGACAGCTCCTTACTGGTGGTCAAGGATTGGAAGGCATTGTCATCGTACGATTTCATGATGATGCAGATGGTACCACTCAGGTGATTTTCTGGTAGAATGCACGAGATATAGAGGTGGGATATGTATTTGTTACATCGCATCTCAGTAAATCGCTACATGTTCCATGTGGAGGATGTCCGGATGAATTGGCAGACTTCGGCCAAATTGGTCGCATTAACAAGTGTTATGACAGCGATGTCATTCAGCGCTCCATCAGTAACCGCTCAGAGCAAGGATTTGGAGCGTACGCTTGCGGGCGTTCGTCTGAATGCTTCCTCTCGCACAGTGCTATCGAAATTTGGCAATCCAAACGAGATTTACATTGGCGACATCGGAGTCCGTATCCCAGGTACCGGTGCCCAACAGGGCGGCGGAATGGGAATGGGCGATGAAGGCGGCATGGCAGGTGGCGCTGGAATGATGGGCGGCATGATGGGCAGCTCTGGTCCAAGCATGGGTGGAATGGGCGGCATGATGGGCGGTTCTGGTCCTAGGGCTGGCGGCGCAGGCATGATGTCGAGCTCTGGCCCAAGCATGGGTGGAATGGGCGGCATGGGTGGTGGTTCCGGTCCTCGCGGTGGCGCTGCTGGCATGATGGGCTCATCTGGAATGATGGGTGGCATGGCTGGCGGTATGGCCGGACGCATGGGCGGAATGGCCGGTGGCATGGCTGCCGGCGGCGGCAAGATGGGTTCCATGGGCGGTGGCGGCGGCTCAAAAATGGGCGGCGGTGACGGTGAAATGGGCGCCATGGGTGGAATGGGCGGCGGCATGGGTGGAATGATGGGCGGAATGGGCGGCATGATGGGTGGTATGGGTGGAGACACCGGTGGAGCCGTCGGCGCATTCGGTCGCACTCAAAGCTCCGTTGCTCGTCAACAAGAAGTTACTTGGGTCTACAACCGGACAACCAAGGATGCCAAGGGTCAAACCACGGCAATCTCGTACGAGTTCCTGATCAACCCAGGTGGAGCTATTTCCCAGATTCGTTGTCTTGGATACCATTCGCCAATCAAGCCATCGACACAGACACCTTCGATCACAACGCAAAAGGGTATCCGTCTTGGATCCAGCTACGTTGAGATTCTCCGTGCTTATGGTCAGCCAGACAGCTACGAGAAGGCCGGGAATATCCTTGTGCTCAGCTATCCTAAGAAGCATGTTCAGTTCCAGTTGATCAATCAAAAGGAACAAGCAGAGCCAACGAAGGCTGCGTACCGTGTGATCGCGATGACAATCGCGACTGTTGAAGGCTAGTCTTCAACAAACCTGATTAGATTCATACCGTGAATGACGACAAAGAGCGTGTCCGACTCGCATCGGATATTGTTCAAGTCGCTTCACGGTATGTTTCGTTAAAGCAGGTCGGAAGCCGGTACAAGGCGTGCTGCCCTTTCCACCAGGAAAAGTCACCATCGTTTTCCATTGATTCCGCCCGCCAGACATGGCACTGTTTTGGTGCATGTCAAGAAGGCGGCGATGTGTTTTCCTTTGTTCAAAAGGCCGAAAACCTCTCGTTTCCGGAGGCATTGCAGCGCCTCGCCGACATGGCAGGTATTGCCCTTCAACAAGCCGCCGAGACACCTCAGCAGGCAGTCGCCCGAACAAGTCAAAAACAACGTCTGCGCGACCTAATGGCGGAAGCCCAACGCTTCTTCCGCTTGGCTTACCAAAATACGCTCGGTGCACAGGAATATGCGATATCCCGGGGTTTAACGCAGGACATCCTCAACCAGTTTGGGATCGGCTGGGCTCCAGATTCCTACGATGCTCTTGCATCTCACCTCCAAGCTCTCCGTTTGGATATGGATGATGCCATTGAAGCTGGTCTCGTTTTCAGACGAAACAATGGAACTGGATTTACGGATCGGTTCCGTAACCGCTTGATGTTTCCCATTCACGATTCACAAGAACGTGTCATAGCCTTTGGTGGGCGAATCACAACCGCGCAACAAGACACAGCCAAATACCTCAACTCGCCTGAGACACCTCTTTTCTCAAAGAGTCAGACAATCTACGGCCTTCCAATGGCACGAAAAGCCATTCAAGCCGATGGTGTTGTGATGATTTCTGAAGGGTACATGGATACGGTTGTCTGTCATCAATATGGCGTCACCAATGTCGTAGCAACGCTCGGAACAAGTCTGACCGGTGACCATGTGCGTATCTTGCAGCGATATGCGAAGACTATTCTGCTGACATTTGATGCGGATGATGCAGGAGAACGGGCCGCGGTAAAGGCATCTGAACTTTTTCAAAGCATCGACCCCGACCTCACGATTAGGGTTCTTAGGATGCCCCAAGGAGCGGATCCTGATTCCCTACTCCGAACACAGGGACGTGAGGCCTTCTTAAATGTTGCAGCCACTGCACTAAACATCCCTGAGTTTCGCCTCGAAGTTCTACGGAAGAAGTTTGATGTATCGATTGCAAATGGCCGGGAACAGTTTTTACGTGCAGCATTGCGACTGGTTGCAGACCAGCAATCAAGCATCGATCAAGATGCATTGATTCGAAAACTCGCACCCTTTCACCCCACCTTTGAATCCAATAGCATAGGCGCTGAAGTGGCAATCCGTTCAGAAGTTCGCCGTATCACGCCAAACACGCTGGAAAATGGTCCGCTTCACGGTGGGCAAGTCCAACGCAAATCAAAGACATCCGGCCGCCAGTTTAAGGGCCCTCGCCCTTGGGAAACACCTCAATACCGACTAATGGATGAGTCTATTCCATCAGCCTCGCTCGGTGAAAGTAACCATTCCAGAGCGCAGGAAGTTCTGTTACTTGGGCTTACAGACACAACCTTTGGATCACTAGCACACTCTCTAATAAACGATATCGGTGGCCTGGATCTGTTCGTCTCACCATCTGTCCTGCCTGTCGTTCAACAGCTTCGGTCGCTTGGAGACTTCGAGGTAATACCAACAGCACAGGCATTGTTGGATGTGCTCATAGCAACTCCTGCTGCATCTTCGTTGACGGCCATTGTCAACCGAGTTCAGTCAGAAATAGATGAAAAAATGTTGAAAGACTGCAAGGATGCGCTTGTCATGTACCATGCTCGCCTGTCTCAACATGCAATTGCGAGTCAAGTTTCGCCATCTGCACAGCAGGTTCCATCGACTGAGACGCTCAGAATGTGGCAAGCTCTTGCCGAGGCAAGAAAAAATCAAGATCCAAGTCAAAACTAATCGTTGACCCTGGCTCATTGAACATGTTGGATTCGATCAAGCGTGATGATTTCCTAGAGATCAACACTTTCATCCAGTTTACAATCTCAGCATTATGAGATGTGAATAGGATTCGATGTCACTTCGTGCTACCATAGACGTGATGTCAACTTCCTTTGAACAGGCGCTCAAAGAGCGTATTCTCGTCATCGATGGCTCTATGGGTGTTCTTTTACAGTTAAAAGTGCGCACTGAGGAGGCATATCGCGGAGAACGCTTTGTAAATCATCACAAAGACCTCCGAAATAATACGGAAGCGCTTCTTCTCCACTCTCCGGACTTCATTCAAGATGTTCACGAGCAGTACTTGGCCGCCGGGGCGGACATCATCGAGACATGTACCTTCACGGCAAACTCCATAGCCCAAGAAGATTATGATCTCTCGCAATATGTTCGGGAAATGAATCTGGAAGCGGCGAGAATTGCCCGTGATGCGGCTAACAAATTTGCTACACCGGATCGCCCGCGTTGGGTTGCCGGTGGAATAGGTCCGTGCAACCGAAGTGCATCTGTCATTATCGATGCAAGTCGTCCAGAGGTCCGCGGAGTCTCCTTTGATCAGCTGCGTGAATCGTACCGTGAGCAAGCCCTGGCACTGATTGATGGTGGTGTCGACTTGTTGCTTATCGAAACAACATTTGACACACTAAACCTCAAGGCAGCTCTCTTTGCGATAGATGAGCTGTTTGATGAAGGCGTTCGTCGCGTCCCCGTAATCGCAAGTCTCTTTATCGATCAGGCTGGTGGAAATCTCTCTGGGCAGACCGTGGAAGCCGTTTGGAACTCCATACGACACTTTCCGCTTACCGCAATTGGTGCCAACTGCTCCCTCGGACCGGACTTACTGTCTCCATTCATCTCCGAGTTAAACCGAATCGTTGACATCCCGATCATCGTTTATCCAAATGCAGGTCTACCAAATCCGCTTGCCCCGACCGGCTACGACATGGGCCCGGAACTGATGGCAGAGCTGGTTCAGCCCTGGATTGAAAATAAGTGGATCAATATCATCGGTGGATGTTGT
>CAIWTR010000237.1 GCA_903915615.1 uncultured Armatimonadota bacterium | reverse complement strand
GTAAAGGAAGAGGCCGCAGAATGACACGACGTACCGCTCTTTTAGCACTTGGAGTGCTACCTATTTCGTTGCATCCGTTTAGTGCGCTGGCGCAGGGAGCCGATCCGGGAGCACCAAAGTGGTACCTTCTAAAGGGCGGCACCATCCTCGATTCCACCGGCAAAACGCGCCCAAGCACTGACATCGCAATAAAAGATGGCATCGTCGCAGCTATTGGCGCCAATCTTCGCGTCACGCCTGGTTTTAGAGTCATCGATGCCACTAAGTGGACGATTCAGGCTGGATCAGTCAATGCTGCCTCCCGTTTTGGACTTACTCCACCAGGGGCTGCTGATGCGCGCGGTAGCCGACATCCCCTCAGTACACTGCGTGCTGACTTCCGAGCCGCTGATAACTATCTTCCGGATGACACGGCGTCGCATTATCGGCGAAACGGATTTGCTTTTGCTCAAATCCTGCCAGGTGCAGGGTGCATCTCGGGGCAAAGTGCACTTGTATCGCTAGCAAGCAAGGCCGCGACACCGGCATCGCGGATTATCCAGCCCGTTACCGCAGTCGTTGCTAGTCTCGCATCCGATGGCCAAGGTGGTTATCCAGGCTCGAGAATGGGGCATCTGGCACTTTTACGCCAGTCGCTCACCGATGCTCGTGAAGCGAAATCGGGAACGCGCCAAATCAGCGGGAGCATAGCTACCCTTACCCGCGTTACGGACCGAAAACTTCCACTTATCGTGCGCGTTTCATCCGATGCAGAAGTAGAGGGACTTTTGCGGGTTGTTGACTCGGAAATCCCACTGATCCTCGATGTAACTGGACCTCTTAATCGCTCCATCAGTGCCATTGCAAAGCGCAAGGCGAAAGTTATCTTTAATGTAGACATGGTCGATACAGCACCAGGTATCGACAGTGCTACCTTGTCTCCGCTCCGCCGTATCGTTCATGCATTCCAGACTCCCGGCAAACTCGAAAAATCTGGCGTTGACTTTGTCCTTGCGACCGCAGCCCCTGACCGTTTCTATGCGAACATCAGACGGTGCATCCCGAATG
This sequence comes from uncultured Armatimonadota bacterium, assembly GCA_903915615.1. Classification (GTDB taxonomy): domain Bacteria; phylum Armatimonadota; class Armatimonadia; order Armatimonadales; family Armatimonadaceae; genus CAIRTT01. The sequence continues at coordinate 3,068 of CAIWTR010000237.1, read as the reverse complement.
GCCTTTCCTTGGAAGGTGCACGCAAGGCCATACATCGTAATCCAGCGGCATGGTTCGATATGGGCAGCGATATCAAGGTCGGCGAACGTGCCAATATTTCCTGCTGGACCGCAGATCCGCTCGTAGCAGAGGCATCGACCACACTGACATTTGTGGATGGCACTCTCTCAGACAGCCAAGCGGACAATGCCGGACGACCGGGGACACCTGGTAACGCAATACCAGCCATCAAATTCGTCCTTTCTGCCATTGATAAACCCGTCGGATCAAACTTGCCGCAATCAGATGCCGTACTCATCAAAAATGCGACGATTTGGACATCAGAAGCAGCGGGCAACATAACAGAGTCTGACATTCTGTTCTCCAATGGCAAAATTGTAGCAGTTGGTCGCAACCTCTCCGCGCCTCGCAATGCCAAGGTCATCGATGGCACTGGTCTTCACGTAACCCCGGGAATCATCGATTGCCACTCGCACACTGCCGTTGTTGGCGGGGTGAACGAGGGGACAAACATCATCACTGCTGAGTGCAGGATTGAGGATGTCCTGGACCCGGATGACATTAACATCTACCGTCAGCTAGCTGGTGGAACCACCGCAGCGAACATCCTTCATGGTTCAGCCAATGCTATCGGTGGACAGAACGCGGTTGTGAAGTGGCGATGGGGTTCAGGAGGATCCGGTCTGCTGATTGAAAGTGCACCCCAGGGGATCAAGTTTGCCCTAGGGGAGAATCCGACACGCTCAAACGGCAGTCGACAAGGTCGCTATCCGGCAACCCGAATGGGTGTTGAGCGCGTCATACGCAGCGGTTTTCAGCGCGCGTATGATTATCGTCAGGCTCAGAAGCTCGCAAAGACTGGAAACGGACCAGCCGTCGCAACAGATTATCAGCTTGAAGCCATCGCTGAAATTTTGGAAGGCAAGCGCCTTGTGCACTGCCACTCGTACAAGGCTGATGAAATCCTGGCGATGATTCGTATCGCGGATGACTTCAAGTTTAAGATTGCGACATTCCAACACGTCCTCGAAGGCTACAAAGTAGCGAATGAGATGGCAGCGCACGGTGCTGGAGGGTCCACATTCTCCGACTGGTGGGGTTACAAGCTCGAGGCCTTTGATGCCATTCCTTCCAATGCAGCGATGATGCATCAACGGGGAGTGGTCTCATCCTTGAACTCGGACTCCAGCGAGCTTGCCCGCCGGATGAACCTCGAAGCGGCCAAATCGGTTAGAGATGGGGGACTATCTCCATCGGATGCCTTGAACCTTATAACCATCAACCCAGCGAAGCAGCTGAGAATTGATAACAAGACAGGGTCGATCAAGATTGGCAAGGATGCAGATGTTGTCCTGTGGTCCAAGGATCCCCTTGCAGTGGATGCTGTGGCCATGAAGACGTGGGTCGATGGCAAGCTTCTCTTTGATCGTGATGCTGACATTCAGGAACGTGTGCTGCTAGCCAAAGAAGAAGAAGCGCTTCGAAAGCAGTTCAATGTTTCGCCAAAACCACCGATTTCCGATGTGGTCAAAGCCTGCCCTGCGCTGATAAAGCAACCTGCTAAGCTTCAGACAAAAGCACGCTCGCAGCGGATTGCACTCGTTGGTGGAACGGTCCATGATGGCATCGGACAATCAATCAGCAATGCCACGGTGTTGATAAACGAAGTTGGTGTGATTGAAGCCGTTGGCAAGGCCGATTCCGTGTCCGTACCAGCGGGTTACCGCAAGGTGGATGTCACTGGCAAACACATCGCTCCAGGATTCTTCGATGCCATTTCTACCGTAGGTGTGAATGAAATCGGATCGCGACGGGAAACCCAGGACTATTCTGAATTCGCGACATATTCACCCGAGCTCTACGTTGGTCGAACCGTCAATGTGGATGCAGAAACCGTCGCGGTTGCCCGTGAAGGTGGCGTCCTCCTCGCAAACATCGTACCGGTGGGTGGAAGTCTTTCCGGCTCATCAAGCCTGGTAAACCTCGATGGCTGGACATGGGAGCAGTTTGCAGTCAAGCGGCAATCAGGAGTTACGCTCCAGTTCGGCGCACGCACTGCTACGTTTGAGGGTCACGGACACAACCATGACCTTACATCCGGCAGTGACACCACAGAGGCTGACGTCGTTCCGCAACCAGACTTGGGAGTCAAGGTTGCAGGTTTGGATGGCTTTATCGCCGATGCGCATCGCTACTATGAATCACGAAGCGTGAACGCAGCTCTCCCACGTGATCTTCGGTTTGATGCGTTCCAACCCATCTTGGAGCGTCAGATACCCTTGCTAATCAATGTGGACAGTGAGCGAGAGATTCTGGATGCGCTGGCATTTGCCACCAAGCACAACATCCATCCAATCCTTGTCGGCTGCCGTGGAGCAGATCGGGTTCTTAGCCAGATAAAGGCAAGTGGTGCCGGAGTGCTGCTTCCATGGACGGTAAACCTGCCGCGCAGTGACGATCATGCCTTTGATGATCAATATGCTTACCCAGCCAAGTTTGCTGCTGCCGGTATCCCTTTTGCGTTGACTTCCAGTGGGTTGAGTGACAACACACGCTGGCTACCGCTAGCGGCTGGCATGGCGACGGCCTACGGCCTAACGCCAAGTCAGGCATTGGAGTCGATCACCTCGGCACCAGCCAAAATCCTTGGTGTCTTCGATCAGCTTGGGTCCGTTACTAAGGGTAAGCAAGCTACCATCAACATCTTTACCGGTCATCCGCTTGAACCAACGTCGCAGATATCTGCATCGTATATTGTCGGTGTTGAGGTTCAACATACAAGCCGCCAGGCAATGTTGAAGGCAAAGTGGAACAGGCGGCCACTCAATGATTGATGTCATCCGACTCGGCTATGCAGACAGTACGCATGGCCGATGGATTGCCGAGTGGGTCAAAGAACAGCTGTTGCATGACAATGCGGGCATGGACATCCAACTGATTCCTGTGACCACATCACTTATTGGGTTCGCAGCATCCAGTCTGATCCCGGATGCACTTACGGACGTAGATATTGTCGTGGTGGATGGGAGTTTCCTTCCAACCACGGATGCTCCGGGAGTTGTTGTCGC
>CAIWTR010000236.1 GCA_903915615.1 uncultured Armatimonadota bacterium | reverse complement strand
CCGACCGTTGGTGGCGAAATCACTTTCCACCCTTGCTACAACACGAATCCACTCGTAAATGCGATGGCCATCGGAGTTGTTGAGCTTGGAAATGTTGCAAAATCGGCTGCCAAAGGCGTCGGAAACCCGGTTGTGTTCTTCGGGTCAGCCACAGGCCGGGATGGTATTCACGGCGCAACGTTTGCATCCGTCGAGATCTCGGAAGCATCCGAAGCAAAGCGCCCCAATGTCCAAGTTGGCGACCCATTCTTTGGCAAGCTGCTGATCGAAGCAACGCTTGAGATTCTCGCTACCGGGCACATCCGTGGTATCCAGGACTTCGGCGCGGCCGGCTTTACCTGCGCGAGTGTCGAAATGTCGAGCAAGGGAAATGTTGGCATGGACATTAACGCCGATGTCATCCCGCAGCGCGAAACCGGCATGACCGCAGCGGAAATCTTCACTAGCGAGTCTCAAGAACGCATGCTCTGCGTGGTCGAAAAGGGCCACGAAGATGAAATCATCGCGATCTGTGACAAGTGGGGCCTCAGCTCCGCCGTCATCGGGACCGTGACCGATACCGGAAATGTCGTCATCCACCACCAAGGCCGTATCGAAGCCGATGTCCCTGCGCAGCTGCTCACGGATGGCTGTCCAACGTACACCCTGGATGCTGCTGAACCGGATTACATCGCAGTTTGTAAGGCCTATGACACGGATGCCCTTCCAGAGCCGGCAGACTACTCCGCATCGCTCCTGAAGCTCCTCGGAACCCCGACGATTGCCAGCAAGCGCTGGGTTTTCGAGACATACGACCACCAGGTGCAGACGCAAACGGAAGTGGTTCCCGGCGCCGGGGATGCTGCTGTCCTCGCGGTGCGTGCCGCTGGCGGACGACGCATCGCTGCGACCACAGACTGTAACCCGCGCTGGTGCTACCTCGATCCGCATTTAGGGTCCCAGCACGCGGTCGCGGAAGCCAGCCGTAACCTCAGCTGCGTTGGCGCGGTTCCAGTTGCGACAACCGACAACCTCAACATGCCGAATCCTGAGAAGGAAACCGGTTTCTGGCAGTTCAGCCAGTGTGTTTACGGACTTGCCGAGGCCTGTGACTTCTTTGGTGCGCCGGTGGTGTCAGGAAATGTCAGCTTCTACAACGAATCGCCGACGGGTCCTATTCATCCGACACCGACAATCGGGATGGTCGGCGTTTTCCCTGAAGGTGTCGAACCAGTTGGGCTTGCTTTCCAGAGTGTCAATGACCTTGTCTATGTTCTCCGCCCGGTGGGCACCGAGGATGAGCGTGGCATCGGGGGAAGTCAGTATCTGTATGTCCAGCATGGCCTCGAGACAGGTGCGCTACCAAAGCTCGATATGTCTGCCGAGCTCGCTGTGCAAGCTGCAACGCGCGAGCTGATCGCAAAGGGCATCATCAAGAGTGCACACGACTGCTCGGACGGTGGCCTTTTGGTCAATGTCTGCGAATCCGCACTCGCTGGCAACACTGGTGTTGAGCTCCGCTTGTCGGTCACCGACTTTGGCGACCAGCCATGGAGTGCGATTTGTTTTGGAGAGGCTGCGAGCCGCGTGGTGGTTTCTGTCCGCGAGGGCGGGAGTGAGCAGACAGCGCTGCTTGACATCGCTGAAGCCCATGGCATCGAAGCCGTGTTCATCGGACAGGTCACCAGTCGTAACAAGATCGAGCTTCCGGGAGTGCTGGAAGTTTCTATCGATGCGGCACGGGATGCCTTTGAAGGCACGATTCCGCGTATCATGGCCCATTAGTCGTAAGGCTGTTTGGTTTCGGGTTTTGGGGATGCACCTGTCGCAAGCCATCCCCGCCGAATTATCACTGTAAACTACACTTTTTAGAATATAAGGAGCCCGAACGTGGCAAAGATTCCGGTTAAAAACCCCGTTGTTGAGATGGATGGCGATGAAATGACGCGCATCATATGGCAGAAGATTCGCGAGAAGCTGATTTTGCCATACCTCGATATCGACCTCAAGTACTACGACTTGGGTATCGAAGAGCGCGACCGCACGGATGACCAGATCACTATCGACTCGGCAAATGCAACCAAGCAGTACGGTGTTGCTGTCAAGTGTGCGACCATCACCCCCGATGAAGCCCGTGTTAAAGAGTTCGGCCTCAAGCAAATGTGGCGCTCGCCAAACGGAACGATTCGTAACATTCTGGATGGCACCATCTTCCGCGAACCAATCATCTGCAAGAATGTTCCACGTCTTGTAGGCCACTGGGACCAGCCTGTCGTCGTTGCGCGTCACGGCTTTGGCGACCAATACCGCGCTCAGGACTTTACGTTCCCGGGTGCTGGAACGATCTCCATTTCGTGGACACCGGATGGCGAAGGCGACCCAATCACCCGTGAAGTCGTGAAGGCGAAGTCGAGCGGCGTTGCGATGGGGATGTTCAACCTCGATTCAAGTATCGAAGGGTTTGCCCGCGCTTGTATGACCTATGCCCTTGGACGCAACTACCCTGTGTACCTGTCGACCAAGAACACGATTATGAAGGTCTACGATGGCGCATTTAAGAACACCTTCCAGCGCGTCTATGAGGCTGAGTTCCAGTCCCGCTTCGAAGCAGCCGGCCTCACGTATGAGCACCGCCTGATCGATGACATGGTGGCATCCAACCTCAAGTGGAATGGTGGCTACCTGTGGGCATGTAAGAACTACGATGGCGATGTCCAGTCCGACACCGTCGCACAGGGCTATGGTTCGCTTGGTTTGATGACCAGTGTTCTGATGAGCCCGGATGGCTCTGCGATTGAAGCAGAGGCAGCGCACGGAACGGTGACCCGTCACTACCGGATGCATCAGCAGGGCAAGCCGACGAGTACCAACCCGATTGCATCCATTTATGCATGGACGCGTGGTCTTCAGTACCGTGGCCGCTTTGATGACACTCCAGATGTTGTTGGCTTTGCGGAGACCCTTGAGAAGGTCTGCGTGGATGTCGTTGAGTCTGGCCGGATGACCAAGGACCTTGCGATTCTGATCGACAAGAATCACGATTACCGCTCCACGGATGAGTTCCTCGATGATATCGATAACGAGCTCAAGGCCCGGATGTAGGTTTTTTAAAACCTGCGGTTCTGATAAAAGCCCCTCGGCACATT
>CAIWTR010000235.1 GCA_903915615.1 uncultured Armatimonadota bacterium | reverse complement strand
TGCATGTCATACATCGTCAGTGTTGGAATGGAGTGCCATGCGGAGCTGCTGACTCACAGCAAGATGTTCTGCGGGTGTGAGAATGCCTTTGGCGGCGAGCCGAACACGCGTTGCTGCCCGGTGTGCCTGGGGCTCCCGGGTGCGCTTCCTGTATTTAATAAGGAAGCAGTCAAGCATGTTTTGCGTACATCCCTAGCGCTTGGCTGCACCATTTCCCGCCGCACGATTTTCCACCGGAAGAACTACTTCTATCCTGACCTCCCGAAGGGCTACCAAATTAGTCAATATGGTCAGACCCCGATTGGCATCGATGGCTTTCTCGAAATCGAAACGCCTGAAGGTGACTTGAAGCGCATCAATATCACCCGCGTCCACCTCGAGGAGGATACGGGGAAGTCTCTCCACTCCGATGGCCTTGGCTACTCCGTGGTGGACTACAACCGCAGCTCTGTCCCATTAATGGAAATCGTCACCGCCTTCCCTCCCGATATCGCAAGCGGCGAGGAAGCGCGTCAGTATGCGGAAAACCTCCGGCTGGTATTGCTATACCTTGGCGTCTCGGATGGCAAGATGGAGCAAGGCTCGCTCCGTGCGGAGCCAAACCCGAGTATCCGTAAGGATGGTGCTGAGGCTTATGGGACAAAGACCGAGCTGAAGAACCTCAACTCCTTCCGCGCGGTGCAGCTGGGCGTTGAGTACGAAGCCCGCCGTCAGGAAGCAGAGCTCGAGGCTGGTAAGCAGGTTTTGCAGGCAACGTATGGCTGGGATGCCGAAAAGGGTGTAACGGTTCTGCAGCGCCTTAAGGAAGGCGAGCAGGAGTATCGCTACTTCCCTGAGCCAGACTTGATTCCGATTGAGTTTACGGAAGATGAGATTGCGGCTGCACTTGCAAGCCTGCCGGAGCTTCCGCTTGCGAAGAAGCGGCGTCTGATTGCCGACTACGGTGTGTCGCAGGGGGATGCCCTGCAGCTGATTCAGGATCAGGCGCTGGCAAACTACTTTGAAGCGGCTGCAACCGGTGCAAAGGATGCGAAGGGCGTTGCGAACTGGATTCTTGGCGATGTTGCCCGTCTGTCGAATGCGGCGAATATTGTGCCTTACGCATCGAAGATCACCCCTGAGCTGCTCCGCGGTCTGGTGGATGCGATTTCTGCCGGGACGATTACTGGGAAGATTGCCAAAGAGCTCATCGAGGAGATGTTTACGACCGGTAAGTCCGTTCAGACATTGATTGATGAAAAGGGTATCAAAGTCGTGGATGCCAGTGTTGTGATTGACATGGTGAAGCGTGCGATTGCTGCTAATCCGGATGTCGTTGCAAAGATCAAGGGCGGTCAGGAAAAGGCGATGGGCTTCCTTGTTGGGCAGGTGATGAAGGAAGCGAAGGGCCAGGCCCGCCCGGATGACGTGAACCGTTTATTGCTTGATGCGTTGGCTGAGATACCTTAGTAGAGCACTTGAAACAACATAAATTTTGAAATAACGGCAAATTGAGCACAATTTGCCGTTATTTTTCATGATTTTGTAATATTGGTGCGATGTTATACGTAGTGTATGTATGTGGCAGAACACTCTGCCAAGCGCACCACGGAATCACAACTCCATTCGACAGCGATGCAGACTTGGATGGTCGTGCATACATAATTGACCAGAAGACTCTGAAATCGTAATGGTCATCACAGAGGCAAGGACGGGATGATTGCTTATCCTGACTAAGGAGAATTGAAATGCTGTATCCCATAACAGACCTGACTCAGCCACCGGCTGTAACACAACAGAAGCCAGTACCAGAAACGGCTGCCCCCAAGGCTACCGATGGGCTGACGCCTGCACAAATTGAGGTTTTGCTCAAAGGCGTGCCCGTGTTTTCGCTCACAGATGCTGGTGGGCAACCGATTGTGAGCAAGGTCCCGGATGCAACCAAAGGCGTGACGGCAATTTTCATGTCGCCAGGTACGGCTGGAGCAGCATTAGCCCAGATAAAGACTAAGAATGCTGAGCTAGCCACAAAGTTAAAGATCAACCCAGTGTCACTTTGGGACATTTATAAGCTCGCAACCAGCGAGACATCACCGTTTCTAATCCAGTTTGTTGCAGATCCAGCTGAATTGGATGCTGCTAAGCCATTGCTTAAGGAGGGACGTACCGTACGGGTGCCGCTGTTTGTCGCAAAGAACAAAAAAGACAATGGTCTGCTTACGATCAACCAAAAAGGGTCGGAAGCTATCCCGATGTTTCTTAGTAAGAAAGATCTGGATACTGTGCTGCGAAAATTTGGCAAGCCTGAGCTGCTCAACGAGATTACAACGGATGTTGTTGACCTCGAACAGCTCCTCGGATCACTAACCCGTATCAAAGATCCAAGCATTGCGAAAACCACTCTTGTACCGCCTACTGAGTCTTTGGATTTTCTCAAAACACAGCCTGTAACTAAACAAAACGCAAATGAATCGCAAAATTTAAAGACAACACCTGGCTCAGAGGGGTCATCTTCCCCCATAGCAGGTGGAGTCAATACCAACGCAGCGGGTAAAGTGAAAACGCCTACAACGGTGCCGGCAAAGACTCCAGCCAAGCCGGCCACACCAAAAAAGAAACAGCCGTAAAAAGTTGATTGTTCAACTACACTTTCCGAGTGCGTTGTTACGTGCATTACGATAGAACAAAATTATGCTAAAACCATTATCCGTACAGTTCGGCATTACGGTTCGACGCCTTCGACAAGAGAAGGGGTTTGCGCAGGAAGAATTCGCTTACCACTGCGGAATCAACCGTACCTATATGACCGATGTTGAGCTCGGACGCCGCTCACCAACCATCGATATCTGCCGCAGAATATGCCGCGGACTCGGTATTGAGCTGAGCGCGTTCTTCATCGCCCTTGAATCGGATGGCTATACCGTCCTGCAAGACGATGGAACATCAAGCGAATAGCGCCGTCCCCACAGTGATGCCCAGTCGCAACGCAACCTAGAAACAGGTGCAAACGGATGGGCATCGGGGATTGGTTGCTACTGACTCCTGATCACTCTCAAAATATTACGTACGCGTTTTTGTACGTGCCGCCGGACGGTAACCAATGCTTACCAACCAGCCCGGCCCCTTTATCGTGGCATCACTGTCACGGAACCCACCTTGGTCGTAATCCCGACCTTCCCACTGATCTTCACGGTAGTAGCCTTCGTAATCTGCCTTGAACTTGCTGTAAACACCACCGATGTTTGCCCCGCCGGTACAACCACACTCGCAGGAACGGTGAGAGCAATATTCCCCGATGTCAACATCACACTTGTCCCGCCAGCGGGTGCTGGACCCGTGATACGAATCGTGACATCAATCACATCACCGCCGACCACCGTCGTACCGCTTGCCACTACAGAGCTGATCACGGGTGGATTCACGCTAACACTCGTGGATTTTTTCAATGTGCCCAGCTGAGCAACTATCAGACCAGATGACCTGATTGCCACGACAGCCGCCTCGAGAGAAAAGACACCGCTTGCTGCGCCTGCTGGAATGAAGACCTCTTTTGGCGCTTGTATGGCAGGATTGGTGGAGGACAACACGACTGATAATCCACCACTCGGTGCAACACCCGTCAACAACACCGTCCCCTGTTGCAGTGCGCCACCGGTCATCGATGATTGCTGCAGCTTCACCGATGCCAGTGCAGCAGGATTCACCGTCAGTGTTTTTGACTTAGCCAGTGCACCCGCAGTCGCAATAATGGTTGCGATTAGTTTTTGTTGGACTGGCGTCGAGCCAATGACAAACGATGCACTGCTTGCTCCCGCTGGAATATAAACCACCGCGGGGACATTGACAGCACTCTGATTACTTGAGATACGTATCTCAGCGCCAGAGCCAGGTGCTGGAGCCCCCAGTGTAATCGTCCCCGT
>CAIWTR010000234.1 GCA_903915615.1 uncultured Armatimonadota bacterium | reverse complement strand
TGCATGGAAAGCTGTCGTGTCTCCGGTCATCGCAAAAGCGACAAAAGCGCTTCACGTTACGAACGGAACCCTGACGGTTGCCGTCAAGAGTTCTGCGTGGGCAACTGAGCTCAGCATGCAAAAGCCTGAGCTTCTGGTGAAAGTCAATCGGTACTTGTCTGGGTCATCGAAGAAGTCGGTAATGGACATTCGATTTGTCAATCAACCATGGGCCGAACCGCCTCCAGAACCGGACTTTAATGATCCATGGATGGATACAGCAACGATTCCAAAACGATCCAAAGAGTTGAGTGTCGTAGAGCGTATTGCGATATTGGCGGATATCGCAACCGAGCGCGACAAAGCACGTTTACGCTCAGGATGGCTTCCTTGTCGTACCTGCGGTGATTTAATTGCGCCGTGTGGCCCCGATGACCCTAGGCGTTGTGCCCGCTGTCGTAACGACTTCTAGCTAAGTGCGCCCACTGTTTGCCGCAACGCTTGGGATGCTGTGTGCATCGTTTGCGGTAGCGATACTACCGAACCGCGGTTTGGTTCTGCTCCTAATGATGGTTGGTGTTTTGCTGTCAGCCGCAATACCGCCTGCTGGTTCCTATAAGCGTGTCGCGATCGTCATCGGCGCAATTCTTGGAGTGATGGCTGTTGGACTACATCCACTCGCAAATGCGGGCATTCCAAATACCCTGCCAACGGAAATTATTGGGGATGTGTGCTCACCCATCCGGCGCGGGCAAACATCGCTCAGATTTATCCTTTGTACTTCAACTGGCAAGTACGCTGTCCGGACCAAGACAGAGCAACCATTGAGTTACCTGGACAGGGTTCGCGTTACATCCGACTTTTCGGTACCCGAGCCTCCCCGCAACATTGGAGAATTCAATTATCAACAGTGGTGCAGATTTCATCACATTGTTGCTGTGTCAGCGGCTGCATCGAATGTAGTCCTGCTTGAAACACGGACAAACATCGTTGGTCGATTCATTTCCGATGTTCGAACGTGGATTGATACCCGATGTCATTCTGGCCTTCCCGCGGACACGGCTCCACTGGCAAGTGGGATTCTATTATCGATTACGGATGACCTTCCATTCGAGCTTCAGGAATCCTTTGGACGAACCGGGACCGTTCATGTCTTGTCAACCAGTGGCATGCACATTTCCGTTTTGGTGGCAACAGTTGGAACGATTTTGATTTGGTCTGGGCGAACCGGCTCTGCAGGTGTCAGTTTGAGTCTCTCCATTTTGGTTGGTTATGCGAGTGGCGGCGGACCAGCGCCGCTGAGGGCAGTTACATCGCTAGTGGCAAGATTGATGGCACGCCTACTTTCTCGCTCCCCAGAACCCTGGCATCTGCTGTGTCTCTGTGCGTGTGCCGCGATGCTGCGTGATCCCTTTGTGGTGATGGATGCTGGAGCGCAGTTGTCGTTTCTAGCGGTATGTGGACTCATCGTCGCAGCTCCATTCGCCGATCTGTTCGGTGAGCGAATACGGCAATCACCATCCGTTGTGCTAAAGGTTGCATTTACGTTGTTACAGGGATTTATTGTGTCATTCATCGTCACACTGGTAACCGCACCAGCCGTGGCATTTCATATGCAACACCTGAGTTTGATTTCGCCAGTCGCAAATATCCCCGTTGGTTTCCTGAGTGAGTGGGCACTGCTGATTGGTGCTGCAGCAGTTACGATTGGAGACATTCCAATCGTCGGTAAGTTGGTCTGGACATTGCTGAATGGCGTTCTGCAATCGCTTATTTTTGTCGCCAACATGCTTGCTGATGTTCCATATGCAGATGTTGCAACAGGTGTCGCGAATCCATATGCGGTGGTGGTTGCGAGTGTCGGATTAGTTGGTGGGTTTGCACAGCTTGGACGAAAGCTCTGTGGTAGTGCCTTCGCTTCGCAGCCACAGTACTACATTCCGTGGTCACC
>CAIWTR010000233.1 GCA_903915615.1 uncultured Armatimonadota bacterium | reverse complement strand
GAAATCCTTACTTTGTCTGGCAAAGTCACGACACATCTACAACTAACCACAACGTGTCGTATATGTCAAAACGCTGGTCGTTGGTGAAAGGTTCCGCTATTCTGGCTCAGCGGTGCCTTCGAGGACCAAGCCCTTGGTTTCGGGGAAGCGCTTGTACCAATGCTCAAGGCAATCATGGAGATGCTTTGCATACTTATAGTGCGCGCCAGTTCCCGTTCGGAGCTCTGCTTCATAGATGAACTTATCGGCTGTTGTCGTGTGTTCGAAGAAAAACTGAGACCCCAGCAGACTCTTATAGATGTCAGCGGGATTGCCAGCCGCGATGCCCTCACGTGCAGCCAATGTCATCTGGCGACCGCGTTGTGCCCAAGCCTCAAGCGGCGATGCATCAACGCCTGCAGGAACCTCATCGAGTGCACAATAAAAGCCTAACGGTAGCATTGGGCAGTGCTTATTCCCGGTCCGATGCCGGTTCAAATCGCGAAGCTCAGCCATTGTGACTGCTTCCCAGCCAAACCGCACCGATGTCCGCCGAAGGGCATCTCCAACGAACCCATAGCGGTTGTCATGAAAGGCAAACGCCGAAGTCATAGCAGCGTCTGTGACATCAGCGGGTACATCAATATCGACAAATGCCGTGTCGCGTGCGTCTCCAAATCCACTTGCTAGGTCATTTGGGATAACACTTGCCCGTTGGGACACTTCGACTTGGTTTGCGCGGATGCCTGCTGCGATGCCATCCACGAGGCGGGCATGCCGGATGAGGCGCGGGGTGACCAGTGCGAGCTCATCGCGCATCACCGCTGCAACCTGTTCAGCTTCCGCAAGCCCGGATGCAAGTAGCTGCTGAATGAGCCCAACCCAGCCTCTCGCGCTCATCACCAACATCATGTTCGTCTGCGCAGTGACTGGTAGAAAGTATCGTGCACGGTCAAAGGCATAATTGCGACGAATTCGGGCGGCAGCTTTTGTGGGTGTTCCCTGCGGAATTCTCACCAGCGCTGGAAACTGCTCAGCGATTCCTTCCCAGTAAGCTAGTGCCTGGTTGTAAATGTCCATCGCATCGGATGCATGATTGCTATGTGATGCTCCAGTTACATCCGCGCCGAGAAGTGTGTCATTGGCGATCCGAATATAGCGCGTGGATGACTCCTGCCCGCCAGCTGTCGGAACCAAGCTCCAAATGTGGTACGCAAGCCACATGCTGATGCCATCGATAAACATCGCAACAGGAGCCATATCTGCAATCGATGCATGTCCATAATCGACAAACTTGAAGATGCGGTCGACGGCAGCATCCATGTCGGATGGATCAATCTTCGAAAGGATGACATCAAGACCATCTATGGACCGTGAATAGCGTGCTCCTGTCGCTGACAGGAGCTCAGGGGTGAGCTCCGGGCGTCCCGCAGCTCTGGCATCCGGCGTGGATGTCAATGCAACGTGTGTGACCCGGAGCGGCGTGCTCATGCGGTCTCCCCCTCAGGGGCAGGGGCTGCGACAGCGGCTTCAGGAGTGGCGGCCCTTGGGGGACGAGGATCCTGACCTTTTTCCTTGTACTTACATTCCTTGGATGCGCATTGGATACCCGTATAGCGCCCGCGGAAGTACGCATGGTGGAGAACGCCATTACAGTCTGGACATTGCCTGTCACTGAGCGGAAGGCCGGAGAGGGTGCACTTACAGGCTGGGTAAGTCGAACATCCGTAAAAGATGCCGCGCTTGCTCCCTTTTTCTACGATGTCGCCTTCTTTACACAGTGGACACTTGATGCCAGTGCTGACAGGAATGTCTTTCTTGATGTAGCGGCATTTTGGGAACGCGCTACAGCCAACAAAGGTTTTGCCAAACCGGCTCACGCGCTCAGAAAGCTGAGCGCTGCATTCAGGACACGGCTCATCCAAAAGCTTTGGAGGAACTGCAGGCTCGGCCTTTGCGACAGCCTTCGATTTTAAGATGTAGTTACATTCCGGATAGCCGCTACATGCGTAGAACTGGCCAAAGCGTCCGCGTTTCAGAACCAGTTCCTTGTCGCAGTTCGGACAGTTTGGAATGGACTGATCGATTGCGGATTTGAACTCTTCATGCACAGAGCGCAGGAACTCAACCCAGTCACGTTGACCTTCAGCAACTTCATCCAAGCCATTTTCAAGGTTGGCGGTGTACTTGACATCCACAAATTTCGGGAGGTCTGCAACAAGCGTGTCTGTTACCGCACATCCGATCGGATTTGGATGGAAGCGCTTGTCAACAACTTCGACGTAGTCTGCACGGATTTTTTCCATGATCGATGCGTATGTACTTGGACGTCCGACCTTGTTTTCCTCTAGTGCCTTTACAAGGGATGCCTCTGTAAAGCGGGGAGGCGGATCGGTAAAGTGCTGCTTCGGGACGAGAGCATGAAGCTTTAGGACTTCATCTTTCTCCATTGGAGGCAATATACGGCCGTTTTCTGTATCCGCCTTTTCTGCCGCAACATCATCCCGACCTTCTTCGTAGACACGCAGGTGGCCATCAAATTTTCGAACACGCCCAGTCGCGTGGAAGATAGCCGCACCCACTTCGATGTCAACACTTGTCTGGTCGAAGGTAGCCACTGCCATTTGGGATGCAACAAAACGGTTCCAGATAAGCGTGTAGAGCTTTAGCTGGTCGGCTGTCAAGGATGAACTCTTCAGCGAGTCTGGCGTTCGGCGGACATCGGTCGGGCGAATGGCTTCATGAGCATCCTGCGCAGCACCCTTGTTCGTATAAACATTGGGGCTTGCCGGGAGATACTGCTCACCATAGTAGGAGGCGATAAAGCCGCGGGCCGCCACTTGTG
>CAIWTR010000232.1 GCA_903915615.1 uncultured Armatimonadota bacterium | reverse complement strand
GTGCGCCAGGCTTCTCCTCAAGCGTCACAAATGCAGGAGCGCAAAGCACTGCCGAATAAGCCGTGAGCTGTGCATCGGTGAATGTGAGACCAGCTTCCATCGACTTTGCCGCAAGGCGGACATACGGCTCGATGTCGGTATCGGTGACCGGGCGGCGCCAAGCACGCTTCATAAACTGCCGCAGCAAGTGGCGGCTGTCTTGCGAGGCATCAAAGGGTGTTGCTTCGACGGCCCCTTTTCCAACATTTTTGAGTGGCAAGGCGCCGAACAACAGCTGATGCCCAGGCGTCGGGAAAGTCTCGACGATTGGCCCTTCCACTTCCATCCAGCGGAAGGCTACCGCCGGCTGGCCACTCGGTGTCGCGTGCGGGTTACGCCATGGGTAAGGCGGACGTGAGCGGAAGAAGCGCGCAGGGTCAGGGCGTATCGACTCACCTTTACGCAGCCAAACGGTCAGCTCGTGCGGTGTGCTTTCTTTGACGCTCTTTTCAGGGATGAGATCAAAGGTCCCAACGCGCCGCAGCTGGCGAGGATAGGCTTCTGCATAGACGGTGATTGGCTCGATGGTGCGGCCAAGGTCTGCCTTGTCGCGATGCGGGCGCCACCACCATTTTTCACTCTCAGGGGTCGTCCAGAACGAGTAGCCACTGATTTTGATTTTGTATTTGCCGGCTTGAGGCGCACTAAATTGATCGAAGCGCGGCTCAATCGGTTCGTAAGCGCTGCAGACATACCCGATGGCTTCTTCCTCGCGACGGGCTGGGTCCTTATCCCCAACCGTCATCGGGGCCTTGCCCTCCTGCGCCGCGCGGTCGGGCGTGTTTCCCAGCATCGGCCATGTGGCGCGCTCGAAGGCACCATTAAACTGCCCGATGTCCGATGGGCCTGTAAACGAGCCTTGCTGGCGGGCGTAATACTTTCGCTTCAGGAGTTTTGGTGCTTCGGCACGCGGGACCATGGTTTCACGAAGCGCATACTCTGCCGCCGCGAGGTAGCGGGACATTTGGACATGGGAGACATCGAGTGCCTCACCGACTTTATTGGAGCGGTTGCGGATGCCATCCTCGGGGAGCATTTCCTTGATTTGTAGCCACGGTGCTCCAAGGATGTCCCTGACGGTGTTCTCGTATTCTTCACGGTTCATCCGGCGCCATGTGGAGCGTCCCTGCGTCCGCGTTCGGATGTCATCGTAGGCGGTCAGCGATGCTGCAATTCCGGCGACAAGCTTTGCCCGTTGGTCGGGAGCAACTTTTAGCGTGCCTTTGGGTGGCATTTCGCCATTTCGTGTCCGGTCATGGATGCGGACCCAAGTGGCGTAGTTGTCAGGATTTCCGAAGTCCTGCTTCAGGGATGTTAGGTCAAGCCCGCCCTTTGAATCGGATGCATTGTGACACGGGACACAGCTGGCCTTGAGGAGCGGTCCGGCGGCGATTGGCTTCGCGGTTACCGCAGCGCGCCGCGGCGCCGGGGGGGCAGCACTCATCGCCGCCCATCCAATCGGCAGTGT
>CAIWTR010000231.1 GCA_903915615.1 uncultured Armatimonadota bacterium | reverse complement strand
GCGTCACGACCGGCGCGCAGCTCTCCGAGCTTTCTGATGAAGCGCTTGGGAGTATTGTGCAGCAAACCGATGTCTACGCACGCATCACACCTGAGCAAAAGCTTCGCCTCGTCAAGGCACTGATTGCGCGTGGGGAAGTGGATGGGATGACGGGGGATGGTGTGAAAGATGCGCCTGCGCTGAAAGCGGCGCACATCGGAATCGCGATGGGCGAGCGCGGCACGGAAGTCGCCCGCGAAGCCGCATCGTTGATCTTGCTTGGCGACAGATTTGCATCGATTGTGGATGCCGTTCGCACTGGCCGGCGCATTTATGACCACATCCAAAAGGCGATGGCTTATATTGTCGCCGTGCACATCCCGATTGCCGGGATGACGCTCATCCCCGCGATCATGGGCTGGCCCGAGGCGCTTCTCCCTGTCCATATCCTGTTTCTTGAGCTCGTGATCGACCCTGCGTGCACGATTGCGTTTGAGGCTGAGCCCGCATCGGATGACATCATGCAGCGCAAACCCCGCGACCCGAAAGCAAAAATGTTCACGGGTCGTATCTTTGGCGTGGCGCTCATTCAGGGAGCTATTAGCTTGATGATGACCCTTGCGGTCTACATCACGGCGCTGCTTGGGTGGCGGAACACGGGGGATGCGATCGCGCTTAGCTTTGCGACGCTGGTGCTGAGCAATATTTTGTTGATGTTCGCAAACCGCTCGTGGACGCAGACATTTTTCGCTACGCTACGCCGGCCAAATCCATCGCTTTGGTGGATTAGCGCTGGGACATTTGTAGGGCTTGGGGTTGTCCTCTACACGCCGATGTTGCGGAAGCTGTTTCACTTTTCTGTCTTGCACCCAGTGGATCTTGGGCTCTGCCTGCTGGCGGCGACGATTCCAGCATTGTTGATGGAGGGAATTAAGTATTTCGCTCCGCGGATGCTGCATCGCGCTTAAATACACGCTTGCCAATGTCGGTCGTGAGCCTCTTTGTGGGCTGTTACATCAACAGAAGAAAAAACTAAACCACCATCCGAGGCCGTTAAGCGCTTTGCTCCCCAAGTGCTGCAGCGTACTTAAAAACACGCTTCCCAATGTCAGTCGTGAGCTCCGTCTTATGCAAATGGCAGCCATAAATCACCAGTTCTTGGCCATCGGTGAGGGTGTACGTAATGTTCCCAAACTGTCCTTTTGCCTTGCGATCCCTGTTGGTCACAGGCTGCACGCCGGCAAACAGCGCTAGTGGAAATGTCATCGTTGTCCCACGCGTGGTGAGTTCAACCGTCGTATCCGTAACCGTAATCACATCGCCGCGGTGGCGCCAGCACGGGATGAGCATGACAACCGCCATTATCAGCGGAACCGATGCCATCACCAGCATCCCGAGAACCACCATCAAGACGGCCCCAATGTCCATCATTTGCATTTCAGGCGTGCTGTTGCGCGCGGTCTCGATGGTCTTGATAATCGCTGGCACACAGATCCAGAGCACAAGCCCAACACACGTTGCACAGAGACTTGTCAAAAACCAGAAAAATACACCCGTGTAGCGATACGGGCGCGCTTTGTCCGGCTTCTGTTCACCATAGAGCTGTTGCATGGCTTTAATTATCCTTCGTCGCGTCCATTGGAAGTGTTTCGCATTGACACCTGTTAGCGCTTTGCGATTGGCTTGCCAAAAACCATCACTTCAGCGACCTTTGGGCGGTCCAGATTCTCGGTTCCACCCTTGCGCGGAGTCAGCGTCAGGCGGACAAAGCGGGCCCGCTCTGCACGCTCATCCACATACTCAGCACCACCATTATCCGCCGCCGAGCGGTCGGCATAGCTACGCCAGGTTTTGTTGTCATCCGAGATATCGATGCGATAGCGATACGCTTTCTTGGCATCGATATCTTCCTTTGCGGGAATCCAGCTGGTCTTGGTGATTGCGTGGAGCCGCCCTAAATCAATCGTTGCCCACTGCGGCTCAAAACCATTTGGAAACCACTTGGTGTACCAGTCATCCGTTTCGCCAAAACAGCCATCGACCAGCTTATCCGGGCGCAAAAAGCACTCAACATTCACCCCGGGCGGCGCTGGGTCGGCGACAAGCACACGCTTACCGATGGCGACATTTCCGGCAATAAAGCGGCTTGGGTTTTTAACGACATCGATGTAACCCGTAAAGAACTCACCTCCACCTACCGCGGCGTACGGCTTGAGGCGGAGGACACGCCCGATGTCATCCGTGAGCGTAAAGATTGAGCCATCGGGTTGCATTTTAGGCAAGCGCTTCGCACGCGCGGCAAGGCGTGTCAGCCGCGCAGCAGCCGTCTCACCCGGGATTGGGTAGAGAACGACTTCCGATAGACGCTCGTGTGCGCCGGCGGCGACAAGCACCTG
>CAIWTR010000230.1 GCA_903915615.1 uncultured Armatimonadota bacterium | reverse complement strand
GTTATCTACGCGTAACGCATCACTTTTTCATTCAAAGCGAAGGGCATCGATTGGATCCAGCTTGCTCGCCCGCACAGCCGGGTAAATCCCAAAGAACATCCCAACACCAAGAGCAAACGAGAAACCCATCAAGCTTGCCCAAAGAGGAACATACGTTGGCAGGTTATCCTTGGCAATCATCCCAATAATGCTTGAGACGCCATAACCAAAACCAACCCCAAGCATCCCACCAACACCGCTCACCGTCATCGCCTCGATCACAAACTGAACTAGGATATTGGCCCGCTTGGCACCGACGGCCTTTCGGATACCGATTTCCCGCGTACGCTCCGTAACGGATACGAGCATGATGTTCATAATCCCGATACCGCCAACCAGGAGGCTCAATCCACCAACGCCGCCCATCACGACCTGAAAGAGCATCAAGACCTGATCCAGCTGCTTGATAATGCCTTCCTGTGTGTCAACGATGAAGTCCTTGGCATTTTCAGGATGTCTTGCTTTCAGAACAGCAAAGATCTGATTGGCTGCTTCTTCGCTCCTGCCAGGGAGGGAACGCGCATTGACCGCTGCCACAATCCGCGTGTTCGACAAGCGCTTGCGCTGCGATTCGTAGGGGAGGAAGACCTGATCATCCGGGCTTGACCCGAAGTTCGCATTGCCTTTACGTGCCAGCACACCCACAACCGTCACAGGCACTTTCGCCTGGCCGGTCGCAACGACCACAGTCTGACCGATGGGTTCCTCACCTGCAGTAAAAAGCTCTAGCGCTACTTTATGTCCGAGGACGGCTACCTTGGCCCACGTGTCGTTGTCCTCACCCGATATAAAGCGACCTTCGGCAAGCTCAACCACGGAGACATCGAGGTAGTTAGCCGTAGCACCAACGCTTTGCGCGGAGTATGTCTTCGAACCGCGGATGACCTTTGCCGGCTCTTCGAGACGCGGAACGATGGCATCGATCTGCGTCACCTGCCGCCGAATCGCTTCAACATCATCGAGGCTCATACCATCGAGGCGCGCTGCGCCTCCACCCTCACGCTTTGGAGCATACACAGCAAAGACAATGTCAGCACCATTACCCCGGAAGTTGGCGATGGCTTTCTGGCGTGCTCCCTGGATGATGGCAATCATAATGATGACGGCGCCCACGCCGATGATCACACCCAGCATCGTTAGGATGGACCGCAACTTGTTGGCAATTAACGCACTTAGCGCGACACGCATGGACTCGAGAACATTCATCAGATTTAGAATACCAACTTCACGTGTGCAAAGTTCGTAATCAATGAGAATTCAACCCCTTACCGTCGGTTACAATAACAGCATGAGCAACAAGCAATACGCGGCGCCACCGGCGCTAAGCATCGATTTGGCGAAGACCTACACGGCTACGATTGAGACCGTTGCAGGAACGATGGAGCTCGAGCTGTATGCAGCCGAGGCCCCGATGACGGTAAACAACTTCGTCTTCCTTGCACGTGAAGGCTTTTATGACAACGTCATTTTTCACCGTGTCATCAAGGGCTTTATGATTCAGGGTGGAGACCCAACGGGAACTGGACGCGGCGGCCCTGGCTACCGCTTCTCCGACGAAACGGTCACCCGCAAGTACACCCGTGGCACGTTGGCGATGGCAAATGCCGGTCCAAACACCAATGGTTCCCAGTTCTTTGTGATGCACAGCGACTACGCTTTGCCACCTGCGTACACCATCTTCGGCAAGCTGACTTCCGGGTTGGATGTCCTTGATGCCATCGCGACAACACAAACCGGGGCACAGGATCGTCCATCGACGAATCAGACGATTAAGTCGATTACAATCACCGAGGCTTAAGCGCCAAACGGTCATCAACAAAAACTCCCCTCCGAGGACAACCTGGGAGGGGAGTTTTTACTGTTTTATGGGCAGCGGCCAATCGACATTCAATCAACGCAGATCTGCGCATCCATCGATAGGTGTCAGCAGGCAAATCCAATCTCGCACGTTTCAAGTAGACCTGTACTGGATGGCACCCTGTTGCTTGAGAAACGAAAAAGCCCCTCTTAGAGTCATCCAGAAGGGGCTTCCTCGTAACTGTCAGCCTCTCAGATCTTTTGCCAGCTGCGCGTTTCCGAGCTAGTAACAACCGCATCCAGAACCTTTTGACACGCCAGGCCATCTGCGAAGTTCGGATGAAACTCCTTACCCTCTGTAAACGCCACCAGCATGTCGCGAATCAGGTTGATGAAGGTGTGTTCGTACCCAATGATGTGACCGGCTGGCCAGTAGTTGCCCGTGTAAGGGTGGCTGCCATCGGTGGTCTGAATCACACGGAAACCCTTACGGTCATCCGGATCCTCGTGATTGTAATACTCGAGCTCATTCATCCGCTCCATGTTGAAGACAATCGAGCCCTTGGAGCCATTGATCTCAAACTTGTTGTGGTTCTTGCGTCCGGCAGCCATACGGGTGGCTTCAAACGTTCCAACAGCACCACTCTCAAAGCGGGCGAGGAAAATCGAGCTGTCATCAACGGTGACTTCGCCCATCTGATCACTGGCCTTGCCGCCCAAACGGTCATCAATCTCCGCAAGGATTGGACGCTGCTTCACAAATGTATCCATCATCCCGGAAACTTCCGTGATCTCACCCATAAGGTAGCGCGCCATGTCAATCGAATGGGCAATCAGGTCGCCATGGGCGCCACTGCCAGCGATATCTCCCTGTAGACGCCAAACGATTGGGAAGTTTGGATCCACAATCCAGTCCTGAAGGTAGACGCTGCGCCAGTGATAGATCCGGCCAAGATCGCCATTCTCGATCATCTTTTTGGCCAGTGCGACCGCAGGCACGCCACGGTAGTTGAAACAAACCGCGTTTGGAACGTTGTTTTCTGCAACCGCATCCTGCATCGCGCCTGCCTTGGCAACCGTGCTCGCAAGTGGCTTTTCGCAGAACACCATCTTGCCAGCCTTAGCAGCCTCGATTGCGATTTCGACGTGCGAATCGCCGGGCGTGACGATGTCAACGAGGTCGATGTCATCGCGGGCGATGACCTTGCGCCAGTCGGTCTCATACTCGGCAAAGCCAAACTTTTCGGCGGCGGCTTTAACCTTGTCCTCGGTGCGCCCACACAATACTTGCAGGACAGGTTCGATTCCGATTTCCGGAAAGAACTTGGTCAGCTGGCGATAGGCATTGGAGTGCGCTTTCCCCATGAACTGATAACCAATCAATGCAATACGAATCTGCTTGGTAGCTGACATCAACCAACCCTCC
>CAIWTR010000229.1 GCA_903915615.1 uncultured Armatimonadota bacterium | reverse complement strand
GGAGTGGAACAAGGCATTTGTTGCTATTGGCTTGCAAAATGTGATTCAGGTGAAGCAGCTGCCAGACGTTATCCCTGCAGATGCGAAGGACATGCCGCTCGACACTGGGGATGCCCGCTTTAACATCGTTCGCTGGGTCACTGATGACGCCCTTGACAACGCCCATGCAGTAGCACACGCGCGCTTCAATCCGCTCAATGGTCAGGTGCTGAGCGGCTCCATCAATATCACCAGCTCATTTGTCCGTATCACCCAGCTTGAGAAAATGCTGTCGGTCGATCCTGCAGCCGCATTTTCACGTGTGGCGGAGAGCGTCCCATTTGCTGACATGCTTGGTAGCAGCAAAGAGTCCCTCCGGTGCCGCCTTGCTGAGCACGGTCGGATGAATGCGTGGCTGGGACTGCAGGCGATGGAAGGTGGCGCTAACCGCGGACCGCTCTCGAACCGGGAGTATGTCCGCCAGTTCCTCCGTGAGGCAATCGCACACGAAACCGGCCACCTGCTTGGACTGCGCCATAACTTTGCAGCATCCAGTCAGTACACGCTCGGCCAGCTTGGGAACTCGACGTTTGTCAATACCAAGGGGACATCCGCGAGTGTGATGGACTACACGCCGTTCAATATCATGGCTATCGAGGACAAGGATGTACCGTTCTTCTCACCGGTGATTGGTCCGTATGACTATTGGGCGATTCAGTACGGGTACATGGACACAAAGGGCATCAAGGATCCTGCCGATGAAGTTGCGATTCTGAACCAAGTTGCACGTAAGTCCGGGCAGCTGGGCTATCGGTATCAGGGGGATGAGGCAGCGGATAGTTTTGATCCGACCGTAACGCGCTTTGATTTGAGTTCAGACCCGCTTGCGTATTGGACAAAGTCTCTGGAGATGTCCGAAAAGCTGCTTGCTGCGTTGCCAGGCAGGCTTCCAAAGTACGGACGCAGCTATGTTGAGTTCACGCGTTCGTTTGGGATGATTGTGAACCAAATTGGGCAATCTACGGCGCAGGTGTCCCGGTTTGTCGGTGCGCAGACAGTTAATCGCTCCTTCAAGGGTGATGTCAATGCGCCGGCACCCCTGCGACCCGTTCCTGCATCCACGCAGAAGAAGGCCATCGCAACCCTCCACGACTACCTCTTTGGCACCTTTGCGCTCCCGATTCCAGCCTCGGCTCTCGATAAGCTCCAGACGCGCTTGGATACCTTCCCGGCAACGCCAGGGGAGTATCCGATTGCTGACTCATTGAGCAACGTCCAGAAAATGGGTCTTCGTAGATTGTATTCCCCACAGATTCTGTCGCGGGTTGTCAACAATGCCTATAAAGATGAGGCGCGTAAGCAGCCAGTGTTGGATCTGGCCACGTATTCTGAGCTTGTTGGGATGCCATTATGGAGCGAAGTTTTGTATGGTCGGTCAGCCACGGCGGCGCGGCGACAGCTGCAGCGTCTCCATGTTGAGACACTGAGTAACTTTGTCCTAAATGGTGGTGGCCCGGATGAAATGCGGATGGTCGCAAGCATTCAGCTACAGGCCCTCCGTGCAAAGCTGGGTAAGGTCAACGCATCCAAAATGGACCGGATGACTAAGTACCACATCGCGGATACTGTTCAGCGAATCACGCGCACACTTGATGCGAAAGTGACGATCTCGAGTGGCGGCGGCGGCGGCGGATTGCCACCGGGTCTTCTTCAATCCTTGATGGGTGGGAAGGTCCTGCCTTAGGCCCGCTCAAGGTAAATAAACCTGTTGGAGCAGAGTCCTGTCAAAGAATTGACAGAAGGCTCTGCTCCTTTTCTTTTGTCAATGTGCGAACCCACTTTATGGAACGGGTATCGGATACTAGCCATTCGCGGGTGGCAGTTACGGTTTCGCTGAGCGGGCGCGCGAGCAGCCCGTGTTGTGTTGCTTTTTGTGTGTCCGTACTGCCATCCGTTCCCGTAAGACCCGGAATCCAAAGCGGCAGCTCACTCCACGGCTGGACACCGTTCTCTGAAAGCACATCCCCTGGAACATACACGACCCGGCTCTCGACAGTGCTCGTCGCCTGAATCGTTTCAAGCAGCGTTCCAAGCGGCACAACGGGGCCATCCGCGTTAAACGTCCCGCGCATTCCATTCGTAACGAGCCGAAGCACAAAGTCCGCAAGGTCACGGACATCAATGAACTGGGTCGGGTAATCCGGGCCCTCAGGCGCGATGACAGCTCCACCTTCATCGATGCGCCTGACCCAGTAGGCAAAGCGGTCACTGACATCATGTGGACCAACAATCAATCCCGGGCGGACAATGATGTGGTTATCCGGGTGCGATAACCGAACCATATCCTCGCAGCGCGCCTTCAGCCCGCCGTAGGTCTCACCCGTGACCGCAGCGTTGTCATCCGGGCAGGGGTGGACAGGGCTTGATTCAACTGTCGAATGCGTTGGCCAGCCAACATAGATACTCACTGTTGAGATAAAGCAGTACGGAATCCCCGCGGCGGCTGCGGTATCCGATGACAGTTTAACCACGCCGGGGGAGTAGCCACAGGTGTCGATGATGATATCTGGCGCGTGGTCGATGAGGGATTTCAGCGCATCCGGGTCGCTACGGTCACCGGTAATCGTAGGGATATCCGTAAAGGCATCTGGGTTGGATTTGCCGCGATTGAGGTGGATGACGGTGTGGCCGGCGGTGCGTGCAGCGGATGTCAGGGCGCGGCCAAGGAAGATGGTGCCGCCGATCAGTGCGATTTTCAAGGGGAAGAATTCCGGTTCGTTTACGTGATGCGATAGCATACAGGCTGAAGCGATTACGCAGCGTAGAACCGGAAGAGTACACGGATGCGCCACTGTCAGAGAGCCGGGCCTTGGCTGTGAGCCTGGTGAGTGGAAACCGTGGAAAGTCGTCGGGGAGCTGACCGCGAATGAAGTGCAGGTGGAAAACATCCATCTGAATCAGGGTGGTACCGCGCAGAATTTACCCTGCGTCCCTGAGGTGGAGGCCGAGAGGTTTCCCCTCATTGGACGTGGGGTTTTTGTTTGTCTGGATGAATAAGGGGTGTGAGCGATGGCAGTGGAACTTTCAACGCGGTACGAGCCGCATGCGACGGAAGCCGACATTTACAAGCGATGGCTGGAGACAGGGTGTTTTAACGCGGAGCCAGATTTGGGTTCCGGGCGGCCACCGTACTGCATCACGATTCCTCCACCAAACGTCACGGG
>CAIWTR010000228.1 GCA_903915615.1 uncultured Armatimonadota bacterium | reverse complement strand
TGTGTCTGGGATGCTGAGGATGCCTACAAGAAGTGGGTACCAGCGAACAAGGACAAGTACTCCTTGCCATTTGTGTTTGATCCAGCTGCGCAGAACAACGCAAACTCCATCGCCAAAAAGCTGTACCAAGTGTCGGGAATCCCAACGACTTACATCATTGATGCCAATGGCAACGTCGCCGCCAACTGGGTTGGTTATCAGGAAAACGACAAGCGCATCGATGAGACCGTTAAGAAGCTCCTGAAGTAGGAATGACACGATGATGCCTTTTGTCGTATGTACGCTGACGGCCGGGTTGGTTTCGTGTGCTCCGGTGGCTATCGACACCGCCAACGAGCGTGTTTGGTTTGTGTCTCCAAAAGCCGGCGAACCAGGCAATGGGACAAAGGCAAAACCGTTTCGAAACATTAATGAAGGCATACAGGCATCACGTGTTACCCCTGGCCACGATACGGTTGTCCTCCTTGCAGGGACGCATTCCTTAAATGCACCGATTCGTCTGAATGGTTCTGACAGTAACCTGACGCTGCGTGGAGAGCCGGGAAGGCGCCCCGTTATATCGGGTGGAACTGCCATCAAGAATTGGCGAACGGTTGAAAATGGCTGGTGGGCTGCAAAGGTTTCACCCCCTGCTCAGCAGCTCTACATCCATGCTGCGGGTACACCAGATGCCGCAGCGCGGCGTTATCGTCCACGTTTACCAAAGTCGGGTGCATACACAATTGCGGGAAATCTGCCCCCAAATGGGTCTGGCCATGATGCCCTGCAATCCCAGCTAGGAACATTCAATCCAGCATGGCAACATCAAGCGGATATTCAGGTCAATATCTTCCAAATCTGGACGATGGCAAAGCTTCCACTCGCGGCGGGTGGAATAGATTCCAAGAGTGGTCGTATTCAGCTGGCTGGTGCGACGCATGGAACGGTGAACTATGCGAATATCGCCGCCGGGCGCCGCTACATCATCGAAAATGTTTGGGAAGCGCTCTCGGATCCGGGCGAGTTTTACTATGACCGACGTGGGCAGGAAGTCATTTACATCCCGCAGCCGGGGGAAAAGCCGAGCAAGGTTACGGCCGTCGCTCCGGTTATCGACCAGCTTCTGATTGCAAATGATGTCCGTAACGTCACGCTTGAAAATCTGACATTTGCGCACACTGTGTATTCTTTGCCTGCCAAGGGCGATAACTTCCCGCAGGCAGAAATCCACCTCCCGGCAGCCCTCACCTTTACCGATTCGAACAGGATTACAATCAACGATGTCGAGGTTCGGAATACGGGAGCGTGGGCTCTCGATGTAACGGATGGCTCATCGGATGTCACCATCAACAAGTGTAAATTTGTCGACCTTGGTGCTGGTGGCATCAAGGTGGGTGAAACCAGTTACCGCGCGGATGCAAACAAGCAAACCCATGCCGTAACGATTCAAGACACACTGATTGCGCACGGCGGGCGCATCCACCCGGCGGCGGTTGGCATTTGGCTTGGGCATGCGCATCATAATGTGATCGACCATAACGACATCACCGACTTCTACTACACGGCGATCTCGCCGGGCTGGAGCTGGGGCTATGAGCCTAGTGGTGCGCATCATAACGAGATTTCGTGGAACCGCATCACCAATATCGGACAATCAGTTTTGAGCGAC
>CAIWTR010000227.1 GCA_903915615.1 uncultured Armatimonadota bacterium | reverse complement strand
GTAAGCCACGTGCTGTAATCCGTGTACCATTGCCCTTGTGCATTTGCGGTGCCGACGAAGATCAGACTTGCAGCTGCTGCGCTAAGTAGTTTTTTCATTTCATGTCTCCTGTTTCGAGTCTGGCCTGTGTCGTCGGGACACATCACAACGCCGATGGAAACAGATTACTTGCGAAACGAATATATCTACATCCGTGGAATTGCGTGTATCTACCCCGTAGAAATGCCTGAAACATCCCATTTCAGGATGACTCCCTGTCAGAAATGCTGGGAAAAGACCATCTCGTTGACTTGCCGGATGCTCACTGGGTACTGTTTTGGCAGTTACACCAGACATAAAAAAGCCCCCAGTATGCACCGGGGGTGAGTTGGAAACAGATGAATCAAACAAGCACTGTCAGTCGCAAGGCTATGCTGGATGTACCTCTCAGGTGCTGGAACACCTGTTAGCTTCTCCAGCCAGCAATCTTACGGCTGGTAGTGGTACGAGGATATCGCACACTGGTATTTTCATCACCCGCAAAAATACTGGGTTCCAACTATTTTTAGGAATTTACTTTGGTGAATCAAGTAGTTGTATTTACGATGGTTAATTCACATTTCTTCGAGAAAGTGTTAATGAACTGCCTGCACAGAAACATCGCAGCTCGCTGATCAACTTCTTGCAGCGTTAACGCAGAAAACCACCCCACACAGCCCTCTGCAGAGTGCGTGAGGTGGTCGATGTCTTCTACGAAATATCCGATGAATCACCGCTCAAATGCCTACACGGAAACATCACAGCTCGCCGATCAGCTTCTTGCAGCATTAGAGTAGAAAACCACCCCACACAGCTCTTTGCAGAGTGGATGAGGTGGTTGATGTCTTCTACAAACTCTCCCAAGAATCACCGCTCAACTTGCTACACGGATGTCTCGCAGCCCGCCGATCAGCTTCTTGCCACGGTAACGCAAAAAACCACCCCACACAGCTCTTTGCAGAGTGCATGAGGTGGTAGATGTCTTCTACGAAGAACTAACTAGTTGGAGATACGACGGCGTGAGCGGACAACGAGTCCAAGCACACCAGCTCCGAGGAGGCCCATCGAGACAATGGTGCCTGGCTCAGGCACTGCGCCGCCGTTGCCGCCACCTGGGTTCTGCGCAGCATTTCCAAGAGAGAAGCTGCTGAACTGGAGGTAGTTGCTCTTAGGCCCGGTTACGCCAACGCTCGACAGGGATGCCGAGTTGCTGACATAGCCCAGGAAGGAGAATGGGTTCGTGCTGCCAAAGGTATACGTACCGCCATCGCTGACGGTAACTGCAAGGTTGCCAGCAACAGAGTTGAAACTGACATCAGAGACACCACCTACAAATGCGAATGCATTTCCGCTAGTGAAGCTGAATGTGACTGGTGCAGCTGGGTCGTTTGTTGTGATTCCAACGGTTGCTGGAAAAAAGCCACTGACGAACGTCGTCGACGTCACGAGTCCACCGAAGCCAGAGTTAATGCTCTGCGAACCCGTCACAATATTCGTGTAGTTTTCGGTCTGAATTCCACTAACCGCAGCCGCCCACGCGCCTTGGTTTGTGTACCAGGTCCCAAACTGTGCATTGGCTGCGCCTGTAATAGCAATCGCTGCTACCGCACCCAAGAGTACTTTCTTCATTTTGTCTCCATCTGAATGCCGCATCGCAAGCATCCGTATGTCACCTTATTGACGACATTACAGAGAAACATTACCGGCGTTTTAATAGACCATCACTCGAGAAAATACGGGTTTTATACACATCCAATATAGCAGGGACACCAATTTTTCAAAATTCCACTTTGACTGTTGCAAATGCAAAAATCAACCATGACTGGTCGTGTTGTTTCAGATGCCCTTGGAAGACTTACTAAGCATCATCCCTAGCCTAAATCGCAGATGTTGACCGTCTGGAGATCAGTTGGTACGGGATGCGTGTGACATGCGCCAACGCCTGCTCCTTGTCGCTCAGGAGGCTGAGCAGATACAGAGCAGCCGTCCGTCCAAGCAGCTCTGAGTCGAGGGAAACACAGGTTACAGGTGGCTCAAGCAATGCGAGTGGAAACCCATCGTTAAAGCACATCAAACTAAAGTCATCAGGAATCCGCACGCCCAGACGCGCCGCAGCCGACATCAGGACAATCGCCGTGTGGTGGTCATTCGCAACAAATGCCGTAACGCCAACCTCTAACTGACCACGCAGCCAGCCATCCATGTCCTCACTAACAATGCGATCTTCCAGCGATAGCGAATGCGGCAGGTCGTGGGATTGCATAAATGCGGTAAACGCTGCCTGGCGAGCAACAATAGAGTGGTGCCCAACATACCAACTCCCAGGGCCGACAAAGCTGATCTTGCGGTGCCCTAGACTGTAGAGCTCCTCCAACATCACTTCGGTGCCCTGTGCATCATCGGGAACGATTAGGGCATCTTCATCCACGATGTCATTGATCACAACATAGGGCGTATTCTGTGCACGAAGCTGGTGGCGAAGGTCATCCGGGACCCTGTCGAGTAAGACGGCAGCATCAAAGCGCCACGCCGGCATTCGCGTAGACTCGGCACTTCCCCCAAAGGAACAAAACAGCTCGTAGCCCGCATCCCGGAAGGCATTCGCAGCCGCGGTGATAATCGTTGGGTTCGCTCCCAGCCAGAAGTCATCCGGTCCCGCGGCAAAAACCGTGATCATGCGTGTTCGTGCATCACGGAGACTGCGCGCGGCAAGGTTTGGCACGTAGCCCATGGCTTTCGCGATGGTCAGAACACGCTCACGGGTGTCCTTCGCGATGACATCCGATGTGTTATTCAACACACGTGAAACGGTGGAGTGTGAGACTCCAGCCCGCTTTGCGATTTCCACGATGGTGACGGCCATGGCGGGAGTATAACCGCAAGCAATCTTGCACCCGATGTACATCGCATGGAACAACCACGCAGGAATCGGCGTTTTATTGACCAACGTAGTTGGTTTGGCGTTATCACTCATGTCATCCGATGAAGGATTGCAGACATTAATCACCCGGGTGTGCGTGCTACATCAAAGCTTCATCGGAGACTCTGACACGCGCAGACGATTTGGATGAAGGTATTCAGGTCCACTTTCCGCTCAGCAGTACACGTCAATACAGCCAAAACCTCGCCTACTCTTCACGCACATTTACGACTTGAAAATCACCCCTTCGGCAGATGAAAGCAACACGCGTGCATGCGATGCTATGTCGATTTCCCCTCAGCAGTACACGTCAAAACCGCCGTGACGTCACCTACGCTTCACGCACATTTACGAAATAAAAACCATCTTTTTGGCGATCGGTGGATGCATTCTAAATGTTTTCACATCCGTACAACAGTCACCAAATTTTACAGAAACAAATCACCCCTTCGGCAGATGAAAGCGCCACGCGTGCATGCGATGCTATGTCCATTAGCGGTGAGAGAAGGAACACACAAATGAAAATGAATGAAGGCATCGCAGACAGAATCGCCCGGGCATATATCGGGGATGCACTGCTCATCACAGCCGTCATGGGCCCGTTGCCAAGCTTTGTAAACGGAGTGCTCGGAATCACAGGAGCGGTCCTTGTGATCACAGCGATGGCCGGTCGTTGCCCCCTTTACAAGCTCTTAGGCATCGACACAACCAGTCGCAAAATGACATTCGCGCACTAAACCCAAGCGGTCTAACCGTAGCCGACTAAACATCCCCTGGAACACAGCTGTTCCGGGGGCTTATCTTTGTGTGGGAAGCGCAACATTTCCAGCCACCCCCTCTCCATCCTTATATAGGTGACGTCCATCAACAATTGCGGGACAATGTAAACCTATGACGAAAGTGGCACCAAAGCGACCAACAAAACCCAAAAGCCTGGCGTGGCGGCTAGGCTGGACGATGACCCTGCTTATCAGTCAGGTCATCTTGTTCGTCCTCTTTGTCACCTATGTCCTCCGCCTTGTCGAGCTCGTACAAAATGCCGGCGAATTCGCCTCCATCAAGCTCGAAACATCGGTTCGCACCCTGGAATCCAACATCGAAAAGCTCGAAGTCATCCCAAAAGCAATCGCTGCCCGCCAGCGTGTGTTTGGAACCTCTCCTGACCCCGAAATGCCCGCGTTTATTCGCGACTTAATGCGCCAGGTGCCCAAGAACGATGTCTACGGTTCGTACATTTACTACGATGCCAAGTCACCAAAGGACGCCGATGGTTATTACCTGATTGACCGAAAGTCTTTCCCGAATCTGGCATACATCTCATACGACTTTCACGATAAGGATCAACTTTGGTACTGGGGTGCAATCAAGAGCAACAAGCAGTTCATCACGGAGCCGTACTTTGATGAGGGTGGCTCCAATATCCTGATGGTCAGTATGACTCGCCCGGTTTACACCGACTCTGGGAACTTGATCGGCGTAGCCGGTGTCGACTTCGCACTGGAATCGATTGGCTCCTTTGTGACCAATGTCAGCCGCCAGCGTGGCACTAACAAGCGGATGTTCGAGAAGGCGAAACGGGAAAACAAACCCATTCGTATCGGATCCGGCGGCCTGATGGAAGTGACATCCGACTTTGGCCCCCGCGCGCCTGAGCTAAAGCTCCCACCGGGCGTTCAGCCCACCTATGCATTTCTTGTCAGTGCAAGTGGAAAGCTGATTTCTCATCCAAACCAAAAGTCCAATGTGCAACAAAAGCCCCAAAAGGTAACGGTTGGCAGCGAGTTTATCAAGGGACTCTCGGCTGGTTTTGCCGCTGGACCGGATGCTGACCCAGCAGAATTTGCGGCACAGCTGAAACGCCAAGCCAAGGAAAATTCGAAGAAGCCCGAACTTCGTATCCGGAACGGGATGAAAATCACTGAGCTCCCAGGCGGCGATGACATCGCATCCCAGCCGCGTGGAATGACGTTTGCATCCGAAAATGGCGATGACCGTATCCTCTACTGGGATACATCCCCGAAAACGGGCTGGAAAGTCGTTCTCAGCTTCCCTGTTGCGCAAATCGTAGAGCCCCTCAAAGACCTCTCCATTAAGACAGGTCGCCTCGCGCTCTTCGGCCTCATCCTGACCGGAGTCATCATCGGACTTGTTCTGCGCTCTGTTCTCCGTCCACTCGCTCTCCTCTCGCGCTCGACCACCGAAATGGAAAAGGGCTCCTTCAAACCTGAAACCCTTACTAAAACCGCCCGGCGCCGCGATGACCTTGGCTTTCTCGCACACGGCTTTATCGACATGGCCGGGCAAGTCAAAGCCCGTGAGCAACGCCTCGAAGAGCTTAACCAAGGCCTGGAATCCACCATTTCCGACCGCACGGCCGCCCTCGCAGATGCGCTGCAAAAAGCGGATGATGCGCGTATCGAAGCGGAAGCTGCCCGTGAAGATGCCGAAGGCGCCAATCGTACAAAGAGCTCCTTCCTCGCAAATATGAGCCATGAGCTTCGCACCCCGATGAACGCGATTATCGGCTATAGCGAAATGCTGATGGAAGAGGCTGAGGATGTTGGCCAAGAGGACTTTATCCCCGACCTGAAACGTATTCATGGCGCGGGTAAGCACCTCCTGAGTTTGATCAACGACATTTTGGACCTCTCCAAAATCGAAGCCGGCAAAATGACGACGTTTTGCGAAACCGTTGACATTGCTGCGGTTGTCGATGAAGTCCGAGCCACCGTCACCCCACTCATCCAGAAGAACAACAACAAACTGGTCATCGATGTCGCACCGGAAATCGGGACGATTTATTCCGACCTCACAAAGCTACGCCAGACGCTGTTCAACCTGCTCAGTAATGCATCGAAGTTCACTGAAAGCGGGACGATCACCCTCTCAGCGGTACCGGTGCCCGGCTCGGATACGGTTGTCTTCAAGGTCACGGACACCGGTATCGGGATGACGCCCGAGCAGCTGTCCAAGCTCTTTCAGGCGTTTACGCAAGCGGATGCATCCACAACGCGCAAGTACGGCGGGACTGGGCTTGGCCTTGCGATCAGCCGCAAATTCTGCCAGCTGCTCGGCGGCGATATCACCGTTGAAAGCACGGAAAATGTCGGTTCTACGTTCATCGTTACGCTCCCGCGTATTGCCCCGGCGCTACCGGAGCAACCTGCTGAACATTCAGAGCATCCAGCCGCAGTAGTGCAGGAGGCCCCACTAAATCCCGATGGCCGTCCGGTGGTCGTGGCCATTGATGATGACCCGGACATGCTCACCCTCATTTCCAGAAATCTCAGTCGTGAAGGCTATTCCGTTGTGACCGCATCCACAGGCCAGGAAGGCATCCGCCTCGTCAATGAGCTGCACCCCGTCGCGGTGACCACGGACATCCTGATGCCGGGTATGGACGGCTGGATGGTGATGGATGCCATCAAGTCAAATCCTGCGACAAGCCGAATTCCAGTCATTCTGGTTTCCGTCTCGGACACGCGGGACATGGGCGTCTCACTTGGCGCATTCGAGTTCGTCAG
The DNA here is from genome assembly GCA_903915615.1 of uncultured Armatimonadota bacterium. Lineage (GTDB taxonomy): Bacteria > Armatimonadota > Armatimonadia > Armatimonadales > Armatimonadaceae > CAIRTT01. The sequence continues at coordinate 2,869 of CAIWTR010000227.1, read as the reverse complement.
TAAACCGGTTGACTGGAGCCGTCTCGCCATCATTTTGAGAGGTATCGCCGCAACCGCATCCGGGCACCTCCTCGTCGTCGAGGACGATGCGGACATGCAGAACCTGTGGCTGCGCAACCTCACCAAGGATGGCTATTCTGTGGAGACGGCGACCAACGGCCGGGATGCCCTCGAAAAGGTCGCGGCAAAGCGGCCAGCGGCTATTCTGCTGGACTTGATGATGCCTGAGATGGATGGCTTTGAGTTTCTGGCGCGGCTGCGGAGCACCAAGGATGGCGCGTCCATCCCGGTGATTGTCGTCACCGCCAAGCAGCTATCAGCCGCAGACACGGCGTTTCTGAAGGACCGTGTTCAAGCCGTGATGCAAAAGGCTGGCAATGATATCGACAGCGTGTTGGATGCCATTCGACGCCAGGTGTTGATGGAAAAGCGATCCTAGCCGCCAGCAGTGATGCGCTGGATAAACCAAAAGAGGCCGGCGAGTCCGATGGCGATGCTTCCTGAGATACGAAGGATGCGGCCTTGGATAGGATATTTTTTCACAATGATCCCGATGAGCGGAGCGCAGCACAGAACGATAACGAGCTGCCCAAGCTCAACGCCGATGTTGAAGCCCCAAAGGCTGGTTGCTAGCTGCGTTCCGGTGACATCAAGTGCCCCGAGGGCACCGGCAAACCCAAAGCCATGCAGCAAGCCGAAGACAAATGTCGCCGCGACCCGGTGCTTCCACGCGGTATCGACATTGGTGTCGGTGCGGCGGAGCTGGAGGATGTTATCGATGGCGATGCCGCTGATCGAGATGGCAATAAGCGGTTCAACAATGCGTGCCGAGATAGTTAGCAAACCAAGTGCGGCAAGCGCTAGCGTGATGCTGTGGGCAATCGTAAAGGATGTCACAACGCGGAGCAATCCACGGAGGGAGCCGCCGAGCAGGACGAGGCCAATCACAAAGCAGACATGGTCGATGCCGATAAAGATATGGTGGATGCCCGTGCCGGTAAAACGGAGCAGTCGAATGTACCAGGCATCGGATGATTGCGGAGTATCGACGGGGAGCTGAACCGTTTTATGATCGTAGATAGAGTCATAAATTGCACGGCCATCTTTGTAAACCGTAACCAGCGTTTTCGCCGCTGAGTCATCCGGGAAGATGGCTTGGCGCACAGAAACAGGCTGCCCATCGTACGGAACACGCATCGACCACGTCACGGCGCCGCCCTTTGCGTCGACATCCAGGGATGCCATTTTCGCCTCGACACGCGTGCTTCCTGCGTAGACAAATGTCCGTGACCGGATAGCAATATCGGTATCAACCGGGTCCAAGCGGTGTCCGGCGGCTTTTTCCAAAGCCAGCTGATGGACGGTTACCGAAATGGCCATTTCATTCCCTGTGAGCATCACCTTCACGGCTGACAGCGCCGGGTCATGGGCTTGCGCGGGGATAAGCAGCAACAAGGTAATGGCAAGTGCCATCCACCAGCGGTGGATGTTGCAAGCGAAACGTTCTGTCATTCCCACGGGATGCTGCATTTACTGATTATCAGGTGGTAACTGGCGTGTTTCAAGGAGCTTTAGGCCATCCGCGGAGTAGATGTAAACCGTGCGTCCCCTAACGATAGTGACAAACTTCGATGATGCCTTTGCGGATACAGGTGGCCCAGCTAGCCCGCCGGGAGCCCCACCGCCCCCGCGCATCCCGCCAGGGCCGCCGCCCGGTGGCATCCGGAAAAAGCTCCTGTCCGGCACACCCTTGAAGGAGCGTGGCACAAACGGGAAGGTATCCGTGAGGACGTAGTAGTACGTGCCCTTGGGATACTCGGGCGTGACACCCGTGCGGCCATTGTGCTCATCGAGGTCGCCAAAACTCTTGTTGTATTCAAAATCGCTATTGAAGGAGCCATCAAATGGCCCGGATGGTCCTTCGGTACGATCCCCGGACCGAAGCTTATAGCTACTCTTCAGCTTGACCAAGCCAGATTTGGGATCGTTTGGTTTCTTATAGGCGAGCTGTGCGTAGATGGGATAGCCATCCGCAGCCCAGCCGACAAGCGCCATTTTCTTGTCATACTGAAGGCGTTTCAGGAGCGCGTAAGGCATGCCGTGGTAGTGATAACTGCCATCTGGCTGGACGTGCGCAAGGCTGTCATCGGTGCCGAGACGCCCGCCAAGCCTTCCAGACAACGCCTCGTAGTGAAAGCGAAAATCATTGTTCCAGATCTCAGCGGTGCCGGGATCAAATGGAATTCCATTGATGGCAACGCCGAAGAGCGCGCCGCGGCCGACGCCAGGATTCGTCGAAATGGTTGGTTTGACCGGGACCTGATAGGTGTGCGGAATCGGCCGGATGGTGTTGGGGTTTCCACGGTTTGGGAACGCGCCCGGGATGTGGTCTGGGATGCCATTGCTTTGGATGGTGCGAATGCCATCCTTGATGGTGATCGTGACAGAATTGGTTTCGCCGTTGACCGTTGGTTTAGCGGGTACGACTGAGCGGGTTCCCTGAAAGGCAACCGCTCCGGCTGTGACAGCCAAACAGCATCCAAAGGTCAAGGCATTGTAAATTTTCATCGCGTACCATCCCAAGCAAGTTTATGGATGACCTTACGATAGCGTGAAACTGTGAACCGAATATGAATTTGTGTCTGTCAGTGCGAGGATGGATGAGAACAGCGATTAAGCATCGACACGCCGATGTTGATGAAACTCAGTAACATGCCAACGCTTTTTCATCGGTAGAATCTTGCTATATGAACCTAGGTGACCTTAGCTGGCCGGATGTCGAACGCACGACGGACCGCGTCCTCATCATCCCGATTGCATCGCTTGAGCAACATGGCCGCCACTTGCCTCTGCTCTCAGACAGCATGAT
>CAIWTR010000226.1 GCA_903915615.1 uncultured Armatimonadota bacterium | reverse complement strand
TTCAGCGCCGGGCGAGCTTTTCCCGGATGATTGCGTTTGCATTCCGCGGGGCTGGTCTCGTCGCGGTCATCATCGGGGTCCCCGCCGTGTTTGGCATCATGGTCATCGCCGGGCGGAATGACATTCGTCTGATGCAAATCCAGCGCCAGGAATGGACCGGCGGCCTTGAAGAGCGGCTTGCCCGGAAGCAGTCCGATAAGTCTAAGGCGACGGGCAGTATCCCTGTAGGCGAGTAGCCGCGTTGTGATTTGGGTACTGAGGTTGATGTGAAGCAAGCGGAGAGTATGGCGAATGGGCACCGGGAGTGGATACCACTTCTGGATGCTATTCGGGGCCTCGCGGTGCTTGGCGTAGTCATGACACATGCCTACGGCGCGAGCTGGATTTCGGACCGCTACGACAAGGCAGGCTTCTCAGGATTTGCTCAAGTCGTCGGAACAGCAGTCCTCTGGATTCCTATTTTGTTCTGGCTAAGCGGCTTTGTCATCATGATGGTTATGCAGCCTTACTTCGATGCAAAGCGCAGTTTATGGAGCTTTTTCCAGCGTCGGATGATTAGAATCACGCCAACATGGTGGTTTGGCATCGCTTTTTCAATCTGCGTCTCAATCGTCACCGCTGCACTTCATAAACAACTTCCGCGTGGGATGTCCCCGATTGAGTGGCTGACCAACCTGACGTACACACCATTCATTTTCAAGCAGTACACCGAGGTCGGCGTTGGCTGGACACTGTTTATCGAGGTTCAGCTCTATCTCGCCATCATCGCGATTGTCTATATCGTAAAGCGTTTCGCTACGAACAACATCCACGGTGTCCTCGCGGCTGTCCTGATGCTCACGGGGTTGGCTTCTGTATTCTTTGGAAACCGCTTGGACACAGGTACTTGGTTTACAAGCTCGTGGGCATGGTTTGCACTGGGTTCACTCAACTATCTGGCATCGTATAAGTTGACCGCTGCGTGGTACCCGGTTGTTCTGGCGGCGGGGATGCTGGCAACGCAACCGTGGACAGCGCTGACTCACTTGAGTGTCCTAACCATTCTCATACTGATTGCGATTACGATAGCCTTCCATCCCGCCATCGGGCAGCGACACTTTAAACTCGGCAAGTCGCTGACATTTCTCGGAGACATTTCATACCCGTATTACCTCTTGCATATGCCTTTTGTGCGCCACAGCAACCTCTTCGCAACGGTTTTCGAGCGGCTTCATCTACCATTTTGGCTGGCGTATCCTGTTGTTGTGCTACTCCCGATGGCGTTTGCTTACATCGCCAAGCGCTGGCTGGACCGCGGAGATAAATTCCTGATGTCAAAACTCTTCCCACGCAAGGTTGCAAGTGGAAAGTAAGCCTGTCATGAAGTCGCAATCTTCCTCCTCCGACCGGATCGTAATTCTGGACACACTCCGGATGCTAGCGGTGTTTGGTGTAGTGATGATGCACGGTTACAACAATCCGATGCAGCATCATTACGTAGACGGCGGGATGTCGTGGCTGGGCAACTTTCTTGAATTCGGGAAAGCTATCCGTATTCCATTTATGCTTTGGCTGAGCGGCTATGTCCTAATGCTAGTGCTCCCGAAGTACATCGAGCGCGCGGGTGGCCTGGTCCCATTTCTCATTCGAAGAGCCGTCCGATTAACGCCGCCATGGTGGTTTGCGATCGGCTTTCTGCTGTTCATCGAAAATGTCTACGCAGTTCAACACCGGGCGAACTGGTATTTCCCACCCATCCGGCAGCTGCTTTCCAACCTGCTTTTCGCTCCTAACCTCACTGGCGATGAAGTCCTGATTGGTCCGGCGTATTTCCTGATGGTGGATGTTCGCCTTTGTCTCCAGCTAACCGTTCTCGTCATTTGCGCCTTACTAATCAAACGTCCGAAGTGGCTTGAGACCCTACAAGTCTTGATGGTTGCATCGTTAGCACTGACGATGCTCAGGCATCCATTTATCGAACAGCATCTGCTAGGTGGCTACTGGAGCTGGTTTGCTTTTGGCACCATCTGCCATCTCCAACGGTTGATTCCACACCGATGGCCGATTTTGCTCATTGCATTAGTCGGGATGATTGCAAAAAACCACATCGGTGACGCGAGTTTTGTCATATCGGCGGCGGACATAGT
>CAIWTR010000225.1 GCA_903915615.1 uncultured Armatimonadota bacterium | reverse complement strand
CGGTGAGAGCGTTTGGCTTATCGGCGCTGTTTCGAGTACCAAACCAGAAAACAGACAAACCCGCGAAGAATTCCGCTTAAACATTTCACGAGGCAATCAAAGCACTGCTGGTGACTCATCCGATGTCATTGGAACCATCGGGGTAAGCGGCATCCCCTGTACTGGAAACAACCGCCAAGCTGCGATTAAGACCTTAGGACCAAGCAAATGGATTCCGTTCACAACGGATGACACCGGTTCCGCGTGGATTCTCGTCGGCCTTGACTCGGGCTTTGAAAGCTACTCGCGAATCTGGCTGCAAAGCATTAAGTTTACATATCAGCCGTGGGTGCTTTAATGTCGGTATGGTCATCCCTTTTGCACTCTGCATAGCCATCGCCGCATCCAGTATCGCCACGACACCACGCGATACATCCAAAGTCGTCCTTATCTCATGGGATGGCGCGCCGAACTGGGTTATTCGTGACATGGTCCATGATGGCAAATTGCCAGGCCTTGGCCGCATCATGGCGGATGGCTTCCGCTCCGATGGAATGCAACCGGCCTACCCGAGCAAAACCGCCGTCGGACACGCATCCATTTTTACTGGCACCTGGCCTGACATCCATGGCGTCAGCAACAACGCAGTCCCCCTCCTCCCTCGGAGTGAAAATGGCCCGGATAAGACCATCCGGGGATTCGACAGCGCCGCGCTGCAGGTCGAACCGCTCATCGTGACCGCCGCCCGACAAGGTAAGCGCGTCATCAGCCTCTCGAGCACACAGTCCTATCCAGCGGACAAATGGGTGAAGCAGCTGGCACCTCTCGGGATGGAGAAGAAGCTTAGCATTTACTCCGGATTTGAGAGTCAGATTTCGAAAAACACAGTCCTGGATGCCAGCCGGTTCAAGCCGGTCAGCCTCTGGAAAGATGCACGGCATGCGGGTTCAAACCAGCCGCTTGGGTCAGCGATAGAGCTGGGCGAGACACGTGTCGAGCTCCTCCTCGTGGATGACCCATCGGACAGCACAAAGGGCTTTGACACGGTTTTGGTACGCACGGGCGCACCGGGTACCACACAGGCCATCAAGCCAAAGGCGGCATCTGGTGAGCTCACCGCATGGTCCAAACCCATCGCCGTGCGCAAGGGTGACATGGCTGGAAATACTTTTGTAAGGGCATTTACGCTGTCACCGGATGCATCCGATGTCGCGATTTTGCTCCGCTCAGCCAATGCGATTAAGGGTCACTCCAGCGCCGCAGAAGAGAAGGATTATCTGGCGACGTATACGGGCTTCCACGCGGATGCTTGGTTTGAGTATCAGGATGGACTTCTCGGGACGCCGATTTACGATGGCGGCACAGGCGATGCCGAAGCGCGCGCGGTCGAGCTGGTCCGCTTTGACCTCTCGCAGCTGACGCGTGGTCTTCTCCATATGGCGACGCGCTACAAGCCAGACCTCATCACGCACTACACGCCGCAAATCGACTCCGCCGGCCATACATTAATGGCATTTCTGGATCCATCCCTGCCCGGCCATGACCCAAAGCTTGCGGCGAAAATACGTCCGTACTACGAGGATGTCATCAAGCTTCACGACCAGTGGGTTGGCACGGCATACGATGCGCTGTCAAAGGACTACGCATTCATTATCGTGAGCGATCACGGGATGGAAGGGACGAACAGCAAGGTTTACATCAACAAGATTCTGGTGGATGCGGGTCTCGCGGCAGTGGATGCATCCGGAAAGCTCGACACAAAACGCTCCAAGATTTTCGCGCCGGGCTGGGGTGAATTTGGCTTGGTGGTAAATGACACAACGTGGAAGGGCGGGATTGTGCTGCCAAGTGAGCGCGCCGCGGTGATCGAGGCGGCTACCAATGCGCTTCTCGCGGCACGTGACCCACAGACAGGGACACAGATCATCCGCGCTGTGTTTGATTCGGCTGAAATTAGGCATTTGGGCATCGGCGGTGCAAATGGCCAAGATGTCTATTTGGACTTCGCGAAGGGTTACGCGCCGAGCAGCTCGATGTCGAAGGTGGTGGCATCGGTGATCACCGACCTCGGCGGCAGTGGCGTCCACGGCTTCCTCCCGCTGCGCGACAAAATGCAGGCGATCTGCTACGTTGGCGGTAAAGGTGTGCAGGCACGGGGCGAGCTGCGCGGTGTCCGGCAGATTGACATCCACCCAACGGTCTGCGAGCTCATCGGAATCACTCCAGCTCCCAAATCATCCGGGCGCTCACTGCTGCACTAAGCCCGATATTGGTGTCACCCGGCAGCGCATTTTTACGCAGCGGTGTGTAGAAAACCGGGATGGCTGTACTGACACACTTGACGCACCGATGGTTATTTTCGCATCGTTAGATGGTTGTATCACGCAACTATTTCGGTATATCCGGGATGTTTGAATGGCTGTAGAAGCGGTCTATACTAAGTGCATACACGCCTGGTGATGACTCAATGGCGAGCTCACCAGACGGGTTTAATACTCCCGATTTTCGGCATGTTTTTAGGCAATAAATTGCACTGCATGGTGCACATTTTGCGTCACACTTTCCGCCCCTATCCTGATAAGAGGGTATGGAAAACACAAAGAACAACCCTACATCGGCGGATGCCCTCCTCGCTGCGGCCCGGGATGCCGCAGGCATCGCCGCAAGCCTGATCGAATCGGAGGCCATCAGCGCCTTTATCGGGTCTGCAGTCGCTGACAACGACTTTATTCAGGCATCCATCGGGACTACTGAACCCCTGTCATTCGAATACCTCGATGACGTTATCGCGCACTGGCAAGACAGTCCATTTGCGGATGTGTATCTGATCGACACCCGCAACGGTGCGACGCTGTCTTTATCGGAATTCAAGTCGACCCGATATCAGGTTTGCCATACATCAACCAAAGAGATTGAAGGACAAACCGTGACCATCACAACCTTCCCGAGCTGCGTTGATGAAACCAATATTAGCCGTGAGGACCATGGTTTCAATGAGATTGAAGACCTCGAAGCGAACTTGGATCACTACCTTCAGAGTGATGATGTCGTCGTCCCACAGCGGGAAACATCCACCGGCTGGGAGCGGTTCATCTTCTTCATTGGAGTTGTAAAACTTCAGCTGGAAAACCTCGAAGATCTCTGCCCAAATGGCGTTACGGAAACCGAGTCAGAAGACGAAGATGAAGATAGCGAAGAAGAGTGGGAAGAGGATGACTCTGACCCATTTGAAGATGAAAGCGTTGTTGGCTGGGGTGAGGATGTCGAGTGGCGCTTTGGTGGCGAAGCCGATGAAATCG
>CAIWTR010000224.1 GCA_903915615.1 uncultured Armatimonadota bacterium | reverse complement strand
GAACCCCTGCAGGCTACCTCGCAGGTGGCTTCTCCAAGGGTGACAAGCTCCGCTGGAAGCTTTCGAGCAACTAGTCATAAGCTCGTCGGATCCCCATGGCGTTTGCTGTGGGGATTCGGCAATTTTATCCTCGCCTACCTTCGCACCCGCACATCCCTCGGGAAAACCACCCATGCTGCACACTTTCGCACTGATATCTCCAACAACCCTCCTGCTCGCACTGCAGGGCGCTCCCGCCCCGCAAACAATGGCAGATAAGCTCGGCTTGACCCCTGAACAACGCCGCAAGATTGAGACGATTCAAAATAAGTACGACCCGATCAACAAGCGTATTCAGGACAAATATCAGCCCCGGATGGAAGCGATTGCACGCAAGTACCAAAAAGAAAGCCTGACGGGAACCGTCGAGAACTCTCCGGTTGCCGAGGCACGCCGCAAGATTGTGATGGCTAAGTTCCGCAAGGAGCTCGAACCGATTCAGGCAGCCGCGATGCGTGAGGCGGCTCCAATACAAAAGCGCGCCCAGGATGAGTTGATGCGTGTCCTAACCCCTAACCAGCAGACGATGCTGAAGAAGCTCCAGGAAGAGAACAAGGATGACAACTAGGATGAACTATACGCGCCCATCCGCGTTCGCTGTGGCACTTTCCTTACTAGTCAGCACCACCCTGCTCTCAAGCCCTGCCGTGGCTCAGGATGTCACTTCTCCTCCGCCGGTTACCGACAAGACGACACAAAAAGATGTCGACAAAATCCGGAACAGTGTCACGCGGATTCAGGGAATCGGGATGGAAGCGCTCGGCAAAACAACCCAGCTCCAGCAATACAAATTCCACGGAGCGTTCTCGCTCACGAACAGCGCATCCCTGCGAAACATTAACAATAACACCGGCTACGCCTTCACCAACCAAGGCGGATCCTTCGCACTGAACTCCGCCGAAATAAGCATCCGCAAGGAAGCATCCGGTAACGAGGACCCGGGCTTCTACGTCCGCATCATGGATGGCGAAGCAAAGCAGCGCCTCCTCCGCGGCGGGCTTAGCCTCGCGGAAGTCTATGGCCTCCGGTCGGTCATTTCGCGCACCGCTGAGACAAAGTACGAGGTTGGTCAGTTTCGGCCGTTGTACACCTATGATGACATCGGGGTGGATGCCTTCGTCTCAAAGTCGTTTGCCTTCCAGTACATGACGCCCGTTCTGGTGCGTGGTGTTCGTATCCAAAAGGATGCCCTTACAGGCAGCAAGACAACGTTTCAGGTGCACAACCCGCTCATCGATGGCAGCTTTGCAAGTCAGCAGACCAGCCTCGCGATGACGGTTGACACAACGAATGAAGCAGGAACACGGCGGCGTGCGGCATTTGCGGTCACGGCACCACATAGCAGCGCGACATCAGCATCGTATTTGGCTTCCCTCACCAACGAAACGCCCGCTGCGGGTCTCGGACTTGTGCGTACCCAGCTTCAAGCAAATGCCGGTAGTTCAGCAGGGACAGGCAACAGCACGAGCTACGCAGCCGTCATCCAGCTTTTGACACCGCAGCGCAGAACCGGACAGTTCGGCTTCCGCCTCGAAACGCTGTCTCTGGCCCCCGGAGCTGTCTCATCATCGGTGATCGGAACAACCATGCCAAGTGGCTCCACAGCGCGTGTTGGGAGCATCAGCCTCTCGTTCATCACACCGGATCTAACCAAAAAAGAACGCACTGTGGTGGAGCTTCGCTACGATGCTGCATCACAGGCGATGTTTGCCGCCGGCACGCAGCGCACACAGGTTGTGTTGTCTGTCGGCCACTCAGTGGTGTTTTAAGTCTGTGAAACCTTTTACCAGCGACAACGACGTTGCTGGCCAAAGGGCAGATAAACGCAGTAGCACTGACGTCACAGTGGATTCCCGGAAACCGTCCGCTT
>CAIWTR010000223.1 GCA_903915615.1 uncultured Armatimonadota bacterium | reverse complement strand
GTTGCTCGCGGTTTACGTTGTGGTTGCCGTGGTCAGCAAATTGGTCGGCTCGGGGTTTGCAGCGGCACCGCTGGGCGTTCGTTCTGCGATGATTATCGGTGTGGGAATGGTCCCGCGTGGGGAAGTTGGAGTTATCATTGCAGGCAGTGCGCTTGCCGCTGGTGCAATCCAACAAAAGGACTATTCGTTACTGGTACTGATGTCGATCATCACAACGATTATCACGCCGCCAGCACTCAGAATCCTGCTTCAATCTGTACCGCGTGGTTCTAAGTCGGACCATCAATCTGGATCGCTCGTTGCTGTTGATGAGGCAGGCCTGAACTAGCGGGGAGGTTGCGTTCCAAGGTCGCTGATGCATGTCATGTTGACCACGAATGGACTTTCTGACCTGCACACTCCTATGACGTTATCCCTTTGGCTTTGCTGTTGCATTCTCACCAAGGATAGCCTTGACGGTCGCGCCCTTGGCTTCAACTTGTGTAAATAACTCACTCACTTCAAGCCCAAGGCCCCAAGCGAGACGCTGTGCAACATCAATGCTAGGCATTTTCATCCCACGCTCAATGTGCGTCATGTAAGTGCGGTGGATGCCACAACGTCGAGCAAAAGCTTCTTGGCTGAAGCCCAGAGCTAGGCGTTGCTGCTTTATGACTTCACCGAAGGCTGACAAAAGATCTGTACTGGTCATGTGCTCTTTTTTGGCAACCAAGTTTGTAGTTGCGACTGCAAGCATCCTACCGACAAGGGAACTCTGATGCAACAGGCAAAACAATGGGTGGAAAAGGCGGCCTCGGAGGGACTCGAACCCCCGACACTCGGTTCCGAAGACCGATGCTCTAATCCGCTGAGCTACGAGGCCAACATCGTCTATAATACCATGCACCTAATTTTGGGTATCGGGAACAATCCGGGCTTCAACGTCGTAATGAGACGTGCAATCCCGGTCAAGAAGAGAGGTCTGGAATATGGATTCTGAGACAACAGTACAGCAGCAAGTCGTCGAGATATCGCAATCCGCACATGTCAGGTTGACCGAAGAACTCGAAGAGCTGCTCCATCGTGAGCGTCCTCGTATCGCTGAGCGCATTCGTGAAGCGAAAGAGGATGGTGACCTGGCAGAAAACAACGACTATATCGCTGCAAAGCAAGAGCAGGCGTTTGTGGAAGGGCGTATTTTAGAGCTTCGTCATGCACTTGATGTTGCAGTCATCATCGAGCCAAGCACGCTCGATCCTGACATCGTACACATCGGAAGTAAGGTCGTGTTAGTGGATGACGATGGAGATGAGCTCTCCATCGAGGTAGTGAGCCCGTTTGAGGCAGATCCTGACCTCGGACGCGTCTCAGACCAATCGCCGATAGGCAAAGCCATCGCTGGAAAGCGTACCGGCAACCGCGTCATCTGGGATGCACCTGGCGGTCATATTGAAATGACCATTACGTCAATCACCGTCTAACTTCACTTGGTAAATGCCGCACGAATCGCGGCATTTGCCTTTTTAGTTGGTGTAAACAGGGTGCCGTGGCGAGCACCTCGCGGAACCTGAATGTCCGAAGAACAGTCCTTCCAGCGCCGGCCATCCTGAGAAATGTGGCCACCATATTTACCCTCCGTGTACTTGTCATAAATACACAGAAGACCCTGCTGGGTAGAAATCAACGCCGGTCCTTCGACCCATGATGGCGTAAAGGGATCTTTTGTGAGGCACTGCCAAGGTCCATCGAGTGAGGCGGCTGCATACGACCGAAGATATTTAGCCGCAGGCTCCCGAGTCTCATCTTTGATCACCATCAAGTAACCACCACGGAATGCGCTTATCGTTGCATCTATACAGTTGTAACCCGGATCAAACATCAAACGGGTTGGACTGAATGTTTCAAAATCCCGCGTCGTTGTGCAGTAGATGCGGTGGTTAAGTCCACCATCTGCGGTTATCTGCGTTTCAGGAAATGTACCTGGAATCGTAGAGCTCCAGAAAATACGAAACTCCAAGCGATTTTTGTCCCAGATAACCTCTGGCGCCCAGGCATTACGAGCCGTCGGCTCATGTTCCATCACCGGAATTGTGCGCTGTTTGCTCCAGGTACGGAAGTCTTTCGTGGATGCATAACCGATTGACTTTTCCCACCAGCCACAGGTCCACACCATATGGAATGTGCCATCCGGGCCCTCAACAGGGCATGGATCGCGTACCAGTTTTTCTTTGCCAACGGTGGGCTTGAAGAGCGGTCCCGTATAGGGGAGATCCGTGTACCGAAAGCCATCCGATGATTCTGCCAAGAAACATCCGTTTTCACCATTGTCACGGAAGTAAACAAAGTAGTTCATCAGGATTCCTATCCGAGCACTCGCTCAAGTATGACGCGTGACTCTTTGTCAGCAGCATTTATAGATGTAAAAGCAAATCGGTTTCCATGCCGGTCTGTGATGACAATCCGGCCATCATCAAGTTGATGCACATTCTCACGCAGCTGGTGAACATGGTACGTACGTGGGCCGCGGTCCGTCTGGACTTCCCATGTGACCGTTTCATATTCCTTCTTTGCAAGTTTGACACTAGTCACAGATGGAATGAAGTAGCGTCTGTCCAGCTCGGACTGGAGGACATTGAGCGATTCCTGCGACATTCCTGCCGTCGTCTCAAGCATCCCCAAATCCTTGTCACGCTCATCCCGCAACCCAATCCACTTGTCTGAGTAGCGCCATGGAAATGCGCATGCAACCTGACACCTAAGAATGGTTTTGCCTGGTCCATAGGCAGGATCGTCAATCGTGACCCGCAGCGCCGTTTCTTTCGAATGGAAAAAATGGACGCAGCTTGGGTTCAGGATCACGACATCGATTCTTGGATCGGAAACAGCATTCGGTGTCAT
>CAIWTR010000222.1 GCA_903915615.1 uncultured Armatimonadota bacterium | reverse complement strand
TCCGAGCCGCGGTCCCGTGATTGCGGGGCAGCAGGGGGCTCCGATGTCCGACCTGGGGAGCGATCACCGCCGCGCGTTTGAGGCTCTGATTGACGGGCTGGAGGATTGTCACTTCCGCGGCCACGCGGGGTAGCTTGTGCCAAGACAATCACCGACCCACTCATCGTAAGCGTTAGCGCTAAAATCGCACACAGACTTCGTTGTCCAGCGGTCAAAACGTTCATCTCATTATCCTTACAGGCCAACGCCTGCATCGAACTATTCTTGATTATTGGTACGCACCATACTACCGAAACGTGACATGTTCATAAGCATTAGTTGGGAAATTAAGAACTCTAAGTACCGCGCTTGTGAATGACTCTGCAGATGACGGGTGACTAAGTCAATATGGGGACGTTCTCTGTGAACGAAGGACCCTGAACAACCGTCATGTGGGCGGCTAACTGTGCCTCGACAACCTTGAGAGATTCTTCGAGACTTTCCTTAACGGGCACCGCCTGATCTTTTGTAACAATCGCCTCCAGGCCTATTCGCTAGGTTGAACATCAGTTACGCCTAGAGATTTGAGATGGCTTCAAAGTGTGAGGCTAAAGTAGCCACCAGTTGTAATTCGAGTGATGAAACCCGTGCATTATCGCGTCCACCTGCTTCCAGATACTGGATAAATAGAAGCGCTTCGGCTGTACCATTCGGGAATCAAGTCACGAGGCGATTGCCAGCTGCGCAGGGGGCGGTACTCACCCAGGCGCCAGACCGCGTTTTGCTGATGCTGCGGCATATACCGAGTTATCGCTCTAACTGACGGTATGTAATGAGAGCCGATTTGCATTCGGCACCATTCGGCAAGCCTACAGCCTGCAGATTTCGACAGGTGACCGATAAATGTAAAAAAAAGGCCGGTCTCATGACCAGCCTCATTTTGTTATCGGGGCGACAGGATTCGAACCTGCGACCTTCTGAACCCCATTCAGACACGCTACCAAGCTGCGCTACGCCCCGGACTAACGTCCAAGATGCTATCGTAGGATGCGATGTAACCGCCAAGAAAATGTTGATTGTCCACCATGGTTCCGGCACCATGGTGGACGATCTCATTAGGCTTGGGTCAGCGATTATGCAAGACGACGGCGACGAACAGCGATTCCTGCAAGTCCGAGTCCGAGGACAGCCATTCCAGCCCATTCAGCAGGTTCTGGAACTGCCTGTGGGTCTGGCTGTGGGTTGTAGACGCCATCGTTGATGGTGAAGCCCCAGCCACCAAGTGCTCCGAAATCCTCGCCAGCCTGGTCGTAGACATCCAGCTGCCATGTTCCAGCAACCGACATGCCATCAAATACATTGAAATTTGTCAGACCATCAAAGGTTTCGGCATGGTACGTGCCAGTAGGGATTACCGAAGAGTCTGGGTAGTTGCCAATCAACGAGTTGACCGAAATGTCATCGATGTTGTAGTTACCACCGAAGTCACCGGCGCCGCCAAGCTCCGACAAGAAGACCACCGACTTGCCACTGCCAACGTGTGTTAGCTGAAACTTAAGGTCTGAAGCCCATGTGTGGGTAAGATTCGTAAGGCTTACATAGTTGAAGTTGGAGATGGTCGCGGTGTCTGTGACATTTATTTGAAACGATGTCAGACCAGGACCTGTTGTAAAGCCATCCAAGTCCATCACGCCGTCATTGATGCTTCCACCAGTACCCGTGTACGATGTGCCCTGTGCAAAACCTGTGGATGTAAGCGCTGCCGCAGCCATTACCGCCCATATTAATTTTTTCATCTTATTGTCTCCCAAAAACTGATTTGTTGGATGATTGCTCATCGGTAGCTTCCGGCTGGTTCAAGTATGCGGCAGTTGGAATATATCTCTAACGCTATAATTGCTTGGTCTTTATCCGTATAATTACCAGTATTTGCGCATTTGTTCGCAAAAAACAGGCTTTTGGTACACTTTGCAACTATACGCCGTCTAGTTCAGCCATGGAATTTGCCGAAACTGCGCGCCTATGGGCTCAGTCGTAACTGATCAGCTGTGGTATCGAAATGACCGAGCGGTCAATCGCTTGCGCAATTGTCTGTCAAGCGACACGGAAATTGCCCCCCGTGCCGCGTGACACTTACCAACTAAGTTGTTTCTAAGGCAGCTGTGGAGCTTAACAAAGACGCGCGCCTATGGGCTCACTCGGAGCTGATCAGCTGTGG
>CAIWTR010000221.1 GCA_903915615.1 uncultured Armatimonadota bacterium | reverse complement strand
ATGGTTGTCACGTACCTCCAAATTGCCCTGATTAGTGAGCCATTCCTTGCGGTAGCGATGGTTCTCTCCGGCGCGCTCCAAGGTGCAGGGGACACACGCGACCCTACAATTGCCGTTGCCGTCACCAACTTTGGTGTTCGTTTACCACTTGCGTATGTATTTTTGGTGATGTTTGGGACGACCGGCTGCTGGTGGGCGATGACGCTATCGACGATGCTACAGGGGTTGGTCGTGGCTTGGATGTATCAGCGTGGTCACTGGAAGCGACTCCATATCTAGACAACATCGACGTTAATAATCGTGCGTTGGTGACTCTTGGATATCGGCTGTATCCTTATTCGGTCGGATTGCTACTGTAAATGGTTGCGAATTTGGAACTCAAACCCGGATTGGTAAGGTAATTGCAGTATCAGATGCGTGGTGTGGTTAATCACACCGTTAATGTGAGGAGAATCCCCTTGAAGCGTTCCATGAACAGCAATGTCACGTTTGCAGCCGTAGGAGCTGCGTTTACGGCTCTCGCCCTTGCCGGGTGTGGTGGTGAATCGTCATACTTCACCGTCGGCGGACAACAGGTGTCCAAAGATGAATACATCAAGAAGCTCGAGCGACAGCCTGTCTCGCTTCCAAATGGCGCATCCCTGACAACAGAGCAATACGTTGTCGACCTTATTGTTTCAAACCGCATCATCATGGCGGAAGCCGCAAAGATGGGCGTTACGCCATCCGATGGCGATGTTGACATGCTCTTCAATGCACAAAAAGCGCGTTTTGAGAACATCAACCCAGGCAAAACCTATGACACCCAGCTCGCAAAGCAGGGCATCTCGGCTGCCGAAATGAAGGATGACATCCGTGGACAGCTGGCTGAAGCCAATGTCTTTGCAAAGTTGATCAAGTTCAATGAGAACGAAGTCAAGATGCAATACACGAAGATGAAGGACATGATGGCGCTGCCTCCACGCACCCAGGTCCGCCTTATTCTCCGTGACCCAAAGAACATGGCTGACTCCGAGACGGTTGTCAAAGCCGCCGGCACCGATGCGAAGAAGTACGAAGCCGCAGCAAAGCAGCTCAACATCATCCCTGAGCTGACACAAACATCCGGTCTTCGCGTTCTGCCAAATGCATCCATTCCAAAGAGTGTTTCCTCCAAGGTTGAAGCCGCTGCAGAAGGCACCATCATCGGACCAGTCGACTGGGTGATCAGCCCAACACAGACCTTCCGTGGATGGATTCGTATTGAGAAGAAAATCCCAGCCTTCAGCCTTCCACCAGATCAGGAAATGGCATTTGTGCGCCTCGGCTTGATTCAACAGAAGGCAATGGACCCGGCAAATGTTGGCCTCCGGACCCAGATTCTTAAGCAAAAGGGCACCATCTCGTTTGATACCAAGGACACCGGCGTTTCTGCTGTGTGGGCTGGCATCAAGGAAACGGCAAACGAGATTCAGGCTCCTCTGCAGGCAACAGGCGCTCCAGCCGGTATGCCAGCAGGCGCCGCACCAGCGGGTGCTGCTCCAGCAGGTAAGTAAGCCTTCGTGATCTACTGTGTGGGTCTTGGTCCAGGGGATGTAAACGCACTCCCGGCCAAGGCCCATACGCTTTTAACCAGCAACCTTCCCATTCTCCTCCGCACCCAGCGGCATCCCTGCACCGAAGCAGGACCCCTGGCTGAACATTTCGCATCCAGAGGCCCGGCGAATGTCATCCCTCTCGATGATGAATATGAAACCGGCCGCACCTTCGAAGAAACCTACGATGCCATCGTTGAGCGAGTGCTCCGTACGCATGCCACACGCGGCGATATCGTCTATGCTGTCCCCGGCCACCCGCTCGTAGGCGAAACCACCGTTCGCATACTGCTCGAGCAGGCTGCCATCGAACACATCGACATCAAGATTGTCGGAGCGCCATCGTTTGTCGATGCCTGTCTTGAAGCTATTCAGGCGCCCATCGTCGACCACATCCATGTCGTGGATGCCCACCTCCTACGCTCGGCACTACCGTATGCGGATCCCAACCTCGGCACCGATGGCCCTATCCTCCTGTACCAGGTCCATGACCAGGAAATCGCATCAGATGTCAAGCTGGCCCTCCTCGATGCCGGCTTCCCAGATGACTGGCCCGTTAAGGTCATCACAGCCGCAGGTGTTCCTGACCTCGAGCGCGTTGATGCCATCCCCCTTGTCCGCATCGACCGTATTCCCGTCAACCACCTGACATCCATCTTTGTCCCTGCTCTCCCGCGTGAGCAGCGCCCGGCGAACATCAACACCTTGAGCGAAATCATGGCCCGCCTCCGCGATCCGGAAACCGGCTGCCCATGGGATCTCAAGCAATCCCACGAGACGCTGCGCAAATACCTCCTCGAGGAAGCGTTTGTGGTTGCGTAAGCGATCGACTCCGATGACACGGATGCCCTCGTGGATGAGCTTGGGGAT
>CAIWTR010000220.1 GCA_903915615.1 uncultured Armatimonadota bacterium | reverse complement strand
TGTATCCAGCGAAATGGACAGGATGGTGACATCCCTTCCAAGGCGCTCTCCAAGTGCTTTAGCAGTGTCGGAGAGCAGTGCTGTTGTTCCTGGGCATGTGCCATCACAGCGCGTGTAAAAGAGCTGGAGGATGACACACCGGTTGCCGATGACTTTGCTGGTGGTGGTCATCCCCTTGTGTGTTACAAGGGGAATATCCAACAGCTGCGTCATAGGTTCTGAGCGCTCCACAACCTTAGTCGGCCTAAGGAGGCGCTTGATGTCCGGGTTTAGGTCTGGAGGACCTGACTTATGGCCGTACATCGACCCATCCCATCATGTACAAGTCTTCGTGTGCCGGGTTGTGGCAGTGAAGCATGTAGCGCCCTGTATAGGAGTGGATCTTCATCAGGACTTCGGCCTGGGAGCCACCGGGGACGTTTACGACATCCTTGCGGCCGCGTTCGTGTAGTGGAACCGCTGCAGGTCTTCGATTTCGGCTGAGAATCCGTACGCTATCGATGTGGACGTGGAAGGGATGGTGCCACCCACCGCTGTTAACAATAAGGTTCCAGCGTTCCGTCGTGTTTGCCCTTGCGGTAAACAGTGGGCGTGTTGGATCCCAGAAGCGGCGGTTAATCTGCCAGCCACCGTTGCGGCGGTCGAACTCGATTCGGCGTGTTGCGACGACCTTGCTGACATCTGGTGGTGGGATAACCGTCAGACGCTGTGGTACTCGTGATGGATCTGGTGCGTTGCGGTCAACGACAAACAGTAGCTGTGGCTGTGGAACACGGATACCTTCTGGCTTGTTGCCATCGGTATGCAGAAGGTCATCCATAAATGCAATCTGCGTACCGAGTGGGTATTGCGAGAAGTCGATGATGATGTCGTAGCGCTCACCAGGAACCATGTACAGTCGGCGCATCGTGACTGGTGCTTCGAGGAGACCGCCATCGGATGCAATGACCTGGAATGGTGCACCATTGCTCAGGTGAAAGTCGTAGTGACGCCCTTGGCTTGCAACAAGCAGACGGAAGCGGTACTTGCGTGCAGCTACATTGAAGTACGGCTGGATCTTGCCATTCACGACAAACAGGTTCCCTGCCTGGCCTTTGTCCTCAAGCTGGTCGAAGAAGAGGGAGCCATCGGTGTTCAGGATGTAGTCGGAGAACGCAAGAGGGACATCGTACTGGCCGCTTGGCAGGCGCAGCGCCGTCGGGCTTGGGTCGTTTTCGTTGTCGCTATCGAATGCATCAAACTGCTGAACCATGCCCGCGAGGCCTTGGTAGACATTTCCAGCGGTATGGTCTGCGATGTGGTCGTGGTACCAGAGGGTGGTGCCCCAGTAGGAACGATCATTTGCGACAGGGAGAATGTTTGGGATGAGGTAATCCCTTGATTGTCCTGGGAGGATGTAGTCGAGTGGCCAGCCATCATCAACTGGCGCTTGCCAGCCACCGTGGTGGTGAAGAACTGTCTTGACGATTCCAAAGCCGGTGTAGTTTGGGTTGAGATTGTTTACACGGCGGATACAGGTGCTCTGTCCAAGGCGGTGTACGATTGTTGGCCCTGGGAAAGTACCGTTGTAGGTCCACATCAGCGTTGGTGGAATATCGGGGTGGAACTGGTGGTAAGCTTCCTTTTCTTCCAGCACCATGAGGTTAGGTTGGCCAAAAGAGTACATACGCGTCTCTAGTGGCGCACCCAAGATTCCTTGAGATGGGGCGAGGCGCTGAGGGATCGGCAGCGGCTCTACGAAAGGTCGAACGGCGTTGACCGTCCTCTTCTTCAACTTGATCATTTCATCTATATCCTGTCATTGATGTGGTCAACCTACCGTTGCATCAGCGGTCAACTCGTTTGAGTAACAGGGTCATCTTGGGGGGGCTTACGTTCCATTACAAGGATG